>CALWGV010000112.1 GCA_944380185.1 uncultured Lachnospiraceae bacterium | reverse complement strand
CGGCAGCGCAGGGGCTCTATACTGTGGATCAGCGCTACAGCGAGGCGGTGATCGGTGCGGACAGAGATATCCTTCGGCCGGAGCAGATTTCCCGCTGGCCAACTGCCTTGGCCAGTCTGGCGGTCTTTGTGCTTGCACTGCTGCTCTGCTTGCTTTTTGTGCGCCAGGCCAGACGGCAGCTTACGCCCAAACGCAGCAAAACCTCTGTTCGGGTGCCCAGAGGCGTTACTTCCACCGCGGCAAATGGACCGATTCGATTTGCATTCCTTTCGGCGAGGCGTGGCGGATGGCGTTCCCTGGTGGTGCCGGCGGCCTCCCTGATGCTGGTGTTTCTTTTGGGCTTTCTTTCGTTCGGTCTGCAGAATTCCCGCGGACAAATTGCTGCTCTGTATGACCGGACGCAGATCGGGGGGCAGGTTACCAGTTCTAACGGCAGGCAGGCGACCAATCTGACAGTGTCTGCTCAGAATGCCAGGCTGCTGTGGGAGTCCGGTCTGCTGCAGGATATCCATGTCAGTATCGGCTGGCATTACTGGTTTGAAGAAGAGCTGCCTTATTCCGAGAACAGCTTTGCGCAGGAGAGCCGCAGCGCATGGATTGGCCGTCAGCCGGAGCTGATTGCCCTCAATGACCTGACTGCCGCTTCTGACTTTTATTATGGAGAGCTGCCGGGGATCGAATGGCTGGAGGGGTGGGATGAAAGTTTCCTGAACCAGTCCGACTTTTATTCCATTATCGACAGCATGACGTTTTCGGGAAATGGTCCCGGAATGGTAATCGGAGGAAAGGAAAAGCTAGTATATCCCTGCCTGGTAAATCGAAACGCCCTTGCCGAGCGCGGACTGGCTCTGGGCGATACTTTTGATATTGTGATTCATCTGACTGGCATTCAGGAAAAGGACTACGATGAAAAAGTTACTCTCCGGGCAGTAGGGGCATATGATGGCGCTCAAAGCCGGCAGGAGATTTATCTTCCGCTGTCCTTCTGGTGCGATCCGTCCTGGATTAGCGGGGAGAGCGCGCCTTTAGCAGATGGAGAACGTCCGCGCTATGATTTTAACAATGAAGAAGAAAGAGACGGATATATTTATTCTCTCACCAATTTTTCCACCTGCCGTTTTGTTTTGCGCTCTGCCTATGACCTGGACTCCTTCCGGGATTATCTGTGGGCTGAAGGCGTGAGCCAGGTGGGGATGCCGGGGCAGAACCGGCTCACCGTCGTTTTGCAGGACCAGTTATTCACCGAGACAGCCGGAGGTCTGGAGCGCTATGCTGCCTTTGGAGAGATTTTGCTGCCGGCCTTGTGCGCGGCGGTAGGACTTTTGGGCTTTGTGATTTCCTGGCTGATGGTCAACGGGCGCCGAATGGAATTTGCCATTATGCGGGGATTGGGTGCATCGCGGGGGAGAGTATTTGTTTCCTTTTTCTTGGAACAGGTGGGGCTGGCTTTCGCCGGCTGCATTCTGGCAGCTCTGCTCCTTGCCGCTCTGGGGGCGGGACAAAGCGTCTGGCTTGCGGCAGGAGGTTTTTTGGCGAGCTATCTGATCGGCTGCGCTTTGGCTATTTTGTTTGTCGGACGAATCCGGCTTATGAATCTTCTGGCGGAAAAAGAATAAAAAGAATAAGCGGGGCGGCCTGATGGCCGCCCTGAATTTTCTGACAGGAGGGGAAAACCTTGCGAAAAAGAAAAGGATATGCTATAGTGAAATATATTTGATGTCGGGGACAAAAGGTGTTTTGTCCCTATGATCCATTCAAGTTTCGATCGAAGATCAAAGAGAGGTACGATAAGATAAAAGAGGGGGGTGTCTCGGGTGAGGGGAGACAGCCCTTTGTTATTGATAGGAGACAGCAG
This sequence comes from uncultured Lachnospiraceae bacterium, assembly GCA_944380185.1. Lineage (GTDB taxonomy): Bacteria > Bacillota > Clostridia > Lachnospirales > Lachnospiraceae > RGIG7193. The sequence goes on along the minus strand of CALWGV010000112.1, from coordinate 24,984 downwards.
GATGACAGGTGAGAGAGAAAAAAAACGGGCGGAGCTGCTCGCGCCGGCGGGTTCTCTGGATTGTCTGAAGGCAGCTCTGCGCTACGGGGCCGATGCCGTGTATATGGGCGGCCCTCGGTTCGGCGCAAGGGCCTATGCGGACAATCCCGATACAGGCGAACTGGTCCGCGCTCTGGACTATGTGCACATGAAGGGGAAAAAGCTGTACATGACGGTCAACACATTGCTCAAGGAGGAAGAGCTGGAGGGCCTTTATGCTTACCTCCTTCCCTTTTACGAGGCGGGAGTGGATGCCGTGCTGGTGCAGGATCTAGGGGTTTTGCGCCGGATCCGGCGGGAGTTCCCCGATCTTCCTGTCCATGCCAGCACGCAGATGACGGTGACGGATGCGGCAGGAGCCAGAGCGCTGGCGGAGCTGGGGGTCAGCCGTGTGGTGGCGGCCAGAGAGCTCACTCTGCCGGAACTCCGGGCCATCGCGGACACCGGCGTGGAGCTGGAGGCCTTCGCTCACGGCGCCATCTGTTACTGCTATTCGGGCCAATGCCTGCTCAGCAGTCTGATCGGCGGGCGCAGCGGCAACAGGGGAAGGTGTGCGGGACCCTGCCGCCTGCCTTATGATGTGCTTGAGGAGGACCGGGTGATCACCGGCAGAAACGATCGCTATGTCTTAAATCTCAAGGACATGGATACGCTGTCCTATCTGCCGCAGATGCTTGAGGCAGGAGTGATGTCCTTTAAGATCGAGGGCAGGATGAAGAGCCCGCGCTATACCGGAGGGGTGACGGCGGTGTACCGCCATTATCTTGATTTGTGCGAGAGCGGGGAGGAATACCGGGTAGATGAAGCTGACCGGCGCTTCCTGCGGGAGCTCTTTGACCGGGGCGGCTATACGGAGTATGTCAGCAGCGGTCTGCGAGATCATATGGTGGCCGTGAGGGAAAAGCCGGATTTTCGTGCGCCGGATGAGAAACTGCTCAGAGAAAGGGAAGAGTCTTTTCCGACTCTGCCATCGAAAGAAAATATCAAGGGAAAATTAAGATTTTGCACCGGTGAGCCTGTTATAATAACAATGGAGAGGCTTATGGCCGATGGGCGGACGGCGCGAGCCTGGGCGCAGGGGCCGGTGGTTCAGGAGGCGAAGAATCGTCCTCTGGATGAAAAGGCTCTTAAGGAGCGCTTTTCGCGGCTGGGGGATACGCCCTTTGCCTGGGAGGAGCTTCTGGTGGAGACGGATGGCCGGGGTTTCCTGCCGGTAGGGGAACTCAATGAGCTGCGCCGCGGGGCAGTGCAGGAGCTGGAGACGGAGATTCTTAGGCTCTGCCACAGAGAGGCTGCTCTGCCGGCCGCGGCAGCTCCTGCATTAGCCCCCGCGGCGGCGAAAAAAACGGAGACGGTAAAGGATACCGGCGGACGGACCGCCGGTACGCAGGTGCGGATTGCGGTGGATACCTTCGCACAGTTTAAGACAGCTCTTACTTATAGGGGTGTGTCGGCGATCTATCTGAATCTGTCCTATCTGACAGACCGTCAGTTTGATGAAGCCCTGAGCATGATGAGAGAGGCAGGCTGCCCTCCGGTCTTTGCCGCTCTGCCGCCGGTGCTGCGACAGCGGATGAAGGCAGACCTGGAAACAAGGCTCAGGGCCATGACGGAGGCCGGTATGGCCGGCTGTCTGGTCCATACGCTGGATCAGGCGGCGTGGGTCAGGCATGGTTTTCCGGATGTCTCGATTCGAGCGGAGGCGTCACTGTATACCTACAATAAGGAGGCGGCATCCTTTCTCGCAGAGTTTGGCCTGACGGAGGCGTCGCTGCCGGCGGAGTTAAACGGCAGAGAGCTTCGGCGCAGGCTGACGGACACGCCTCTGCCGGCGGAGATCACAGCCTACGGTTATCTGCCGGCCATGGTGTCGGCTCAGTGCGTACAGCGGACCGTGAGCGGCTGCGACGGCAGAGGACGGCTCCTGGCGCTCAAAGACCGCACCGGACGCCGCTTTGCCGTGCGCTGCGGCTGCCGCTACTGCTTCAATGTGGTTTACAACAGCGCTCCTTTGTATCTTCTCGATCTGCGCGAGGAGTGGCAGAAAGAGGGGCTGGCGGGGATCCGCCTGCAATTTACGATAGAGAACGAAAGGGAGATGCGCCGGATTCTGGACAGCTGTCTGGAGGACCTTCTTCGGGGACTTCCGGCGGCCAATCCTCTTAAGGAGTTTACCAGGGGACATTTTCGGCGCGGAGTGGAGTAGGTGAGAGATTGAACCAATTGATTATACAACTTTCCAAGTATTTGTTTTTACTGCTGCTGCTATTCTATGTGTACGCCAGCTTCCTGTCGGCCAGACAGAAAAAGGTGCGCAGCCAGAATGTGACGGCCCTGTGGCAGCTTTTTTTGATCCTGTGTTTTCAGGGCCTGGCCTATCTGGTGATCTATGAGCAGACGCAAGACATGTCCATGTGGCTGTTTTACGGGGCGCAGGCTCTCTTCGTGATCGCCTATCAGGTGGCTTTCCGGCTGCTCTATGACGGTTATTCCCGGCTGCTGCTCAACCATCTGTGCATGCTTTTAGTCATCGGCCTGGTGATTCAGACCAGGCTGAATGCGGCCGGGGCCTGGAATCAGTTTATTATTGCGGTCATGGCGGCCGGCGCCACCCTCTTGGTGCCCCTGGTGATCAAGCACTGGGTGCGCATCTACAAGATTCGCTGGCTTTTTGGTCTCTTTGGCATCGTGGCCCTGGGCGTCACCTTTCTCACGGCACAGACCGAGTACGGCGCCAAGCTGTCGGTGACCATCGGCGATATCTCGGTGCAGCTGACGGAGATTGTAAAAATATCCTTTGTATTTTTTGTGGCGGCCAGCTTTCAGAAGGATACGAGCTTTCGGCAGGTGGCGGTCACCACCGCGGTGGCGGCCATGCATGTACTGGTGCTGGTGGGCTGCCGGGATCTGGGAGGAGCGCTGATCTTGTTCCTCTCCTATGTGTTTATGCTCTTTGTGGCTACCCGCAACGGCTGGTATTTCCTGGCGGGCATGGGAAGCGGCGCGGCTGCCTGCGTTCTGGCCTACCGTCTGTTTTCCCATGTGAGGGTGAGAGTCAGCACATGGCTGGATCCCTGGACCGATATCACCGACAGCGGCTGGCAGATCGCCCAGTCTCTTTTTGCCATTGGCGCCGGAGGGTGGTTTGGCGTAGGCCTCTACGAGGGGATGCCTGAGTCGGTTCCTATTATCAGCAAGGACTTTGTCTTTGCTGCGGTCTGCGAGGAGATGGGCGGTCTGTTTGCCATCTGCCTGCTCCTGGTGTATTTGAGCTGTCTGCTGCAGTTTCTGTGGACGGCTACCTCCATGACGGAGACTTTTCACAAGATCGTCTGCTTCGGCCTGGCCTGCGTCATGGGCGTGCAGATTCTGCTGAATATTGGAGGGGTTACCAAATTTATTCCGATGACCGGCGTTACCCTGCCTCTGATCAGCTACGGCGGCAGCTCCGTGCTCAGCACCTTTTTGCTGTTTGGCGTGATCCAGGGATTTATCCTGATGAAGAAGAACGAGGAAAAGAAGATTGGAAAAGAAGAAAGCAGTGAAGAAAGAAGAGAGGAAAACAGACAAGAAAGCGGAAGAAAAGTCCGGGCGGGCAGAGGCGAGCGCAAAGCGGAAAAAAAGGCAGGGCGGTGAATCCGGCACCGGGCGCAGAATCAACCGGGAGATTCTCACCTTCGCCTATATGTTTCTGTTTGCCTTTGCCGCTTTTGTGGGATACTTTGTTTGGTTTCAGGTGAGGGAGAGCGGTCAGATTCTGGACAATACCTACAACGGCAGAATCGAGAGTCTGGAGGAGAGCACGATCCGCGGCCAGATTCTGAGCAGTGACGGCACAATTCTGGCGGAGACTGTACTCGACGAGGAGGGAAACGAGACCAGATATTATCCTTATGCGGAGATGCTGGCCCACACGACAGGCTATATCGGCCGGGGCAAGACCGGTGTGGAGTCTCTGGCCAATTACTATCTGCTGAATTCCCATCAAAGCCTCTGGACCCAGTTTGCCAATGATCTGACTGAGGAAAAGAACATTGGCGACAACGTGATGACGACCATCGATATAGATCTGCAGCAGGCGGCCTGGGATGCCATGGACGGCCGCACGGGCGCGGCGGTGGTGCTGGAGGCGTCCACCGGCAAGATTCTGGCCATGGTATCAAATCCCGGCTTTGATCCCAACCGGATCAACGAGGAGTGGGATGAGCTGACGGCCGAGACCAACAATGATGCCAATCTGCTCAACCGGGCCACCCAGGGGCTCTATCCGCCGGGCTCCACCTTCAAGCTGGTGACCTTGCTGGAGTTTATCCGGGAGTACCCGGACACCTGGCAGGATTTCACTTACGACTGTCAGGGGGTCAACGAGGGAGACGGCTATACAATCCGCTGCTATGACAGTACAGCTCATGGCCATCTGACCCTGGAGGAGGCGTTGGTGGCCTCCTGCAACGGAGCCTTTGCTGCCATCGGGCAGATGCTGGATCCTGAGGAGTTTACGGCGACCTGCGAGTCCCTGTGGTTTAATCAGAAGCTGCCTCTGGGTCTGGCCAGCAGTGTCGGCCGTTTTTCTCTGACGGAGGAGAGCACGGCCTGGACAGTGGCGCGCACAGCCATTGGTCAGGGAGAAACCCAGATCACACCGATCCTGAGCGCCATGATTACGGCGGCCATTGCCAATGACGGCGTGATGATGCAGCCCTATATCCTGGATTCTGTCTGGGCGGGAGAGACGCAAGTGGAGAGCTTCGAGCCGGAGGTCTTGGGCACAGTGATGTCGTCACAGGAGGTTTCCGTACTGCGGGAGATGATGCGGGCTGTGATCACGGATGGCACGACCAATTCTCTGAAGACTGATCTCTACGAGGCCTATGGCAAGACCGGCACGGCGGAGTACATCACCGGCGCCGACACGACGCACGCCTGGTTTACCGGTTTTGCCGGAGAAGGGGACGAGGCTATAGCCGTCAGCGTTATTCTGGAGGGCGCCGGCACCGGCAGCAGTCAGGCAGCTCCGGTGGCCGCATCCATATTTGAATCCTATTTTAGCCGTTAGGCCTTGTCTTGCCCGGGGAAAAGAGCTATACTATTGTACAAAAGACACACCAGATTCAGGAGGGATTGCAGATGATTGAAGCAACGAGCTGCGGGGGTGTGGTAATTTTTCGAGGGAAGATTCTGCTTTTGTACAAGAATTACAGAAACAAATACGAGGGCTGGGTTTTGCCTAAGGGCACGGTGGAGGCCGGAGAGGATTATCAGGACACGGCGCTGCGCGAGGTGAAGGAGGAGGCGGGCATAGATGCCAAGATTATCAAGTACATCGGCAAAAGCCAGTATACCTTCAATGTCCCCAGGGATACGGTGGAGAAGGATGTCCACTGGTATCTGATGCGCGGCTCCAGCTATTACAGCAAGCCGCAGAGGGAAGAGTATTTTACAGATTCAGGCTACTATAAGTTTCATGAAGCCTACCATCTTTTGAAGTTTTCCAACGAGAAGCAGATCCTGGAGAAAGCGTATAACGAATATCAGGAGCTGAAAAAGAGAAGTCTATGGAATGGAGACTGACAACCGGGAGAGAACATGGGTAAGAAATACGATGAATTGATGACATATGTGGAGAAAATGCAGGCCCTGGGAATGGCTGAGGGCCTGTTTGACTGGGATCTGGAAACTGCAGCGCCGCCTCAGGCCGCTGCTCTCACCGCCGGAGTGATGGGCTCTCTGTCCTCCCAGTATTTTGAGATTCTGACCAGTCCTCAGGTGGGCGGCCTGATCGGTCAGGCCGCGGAGGAAGAGCTTGACGAGACGCAGAGGGCCATTGTGCGGGAGCTTGCCAAGGAGAGGGACAGGCTGTGCCGGATTCCGGCGCAGGAATACCGGGAGTATGCGCAGCTGACGGCCGGGGCCGCCCAGGTTTGGGCCAGGGCCAAGAGAGATAATGACTTTGCTTCTTTTGCGCCGACCCTTGCTCACATCGTGGAGATGTCCAAAAAGATCGCCGCTTATAATAAAAAGGAGGGGCAGAGCACATACGATGCCATGCTGTGGCAATATGAGGAGGGATTCGGCCAGGCTGTGCTGGATCCGTTCTTTGCTCTGCTGCGGGAACATATTGTCCCCCTTTTACAGAGAGTGATGACCGAAGGAAAGCCTGTCAGCATTGCGCCGCTGCGCCAGAGCTTTGCCGTGGACAAACAAAGGGAGTTTAATCGCTTTCTGGCTGAATACGTGGGCTTTGATTTTGACCGGGGTGTATTGGCGGAGAGCGAACATCCCTTTACCATCGGCCTCCATAATCACGATGTGCGCATCACCACCCATTATTATGAAAACCTTCTGGAGAGCGCCATGTTCTCCACAATACATGAGAGCGGCCATGCGGTCTACGAGATGAATGTGGACGACGCGCTGACGCTGACGCCGGTGGCGGGCGGCGCTTCCTGCGGGATGCACGAGTCCCAGTCGCGTCTGATGGAAAACATGATCGGTCGCAGCCCGGCTTTCTGGGAGCCTCTGTATCCCCGCCTCAGGGAGCTGTTTGCTGGGGAACTTGCCGGGGTGAGCGGCGAGGATTTTGTCCGGATGATCAACCGTGTCAGTCCCAGCCTTATCCGCACGGAGGCCGATGAGCTGACCTACTGCCTTCATGTGATGATCCGCTATGAGATCGAGAAGGAGATGATCGACGGCAGCCTGGATGTAAGAGAGCTGCCCAGGGTGTGGAATGACAAGTATGAGGAGTATCTGGGTGTGCGGCCTGTAAGCGATGCAGAGGGCGTGCTGCAGGATATCCATTGGGCCCAGGGCAGCATTGGTTATTTCCCTTCCTATGCTTTGGGCAATGCCTTTGCCGCTCAGATCTACCGCGCCATGGATCGGCAGATCGACATAGACGGCAGTCTGCGCCGCAGCGATCTTGCGCCGGTGCGGGCCTGGCTTAAAGAAAAGATACATCGCTTCGGCCGGGTGAAGCCTACGGCTGAGCTTCTGCGGGATGCCACCGGGGAGGATTTCAATCCCCAGTATTATATCGACTATCTGACGGAGAAATTTACCGGTCTGTATGATCTGAAGTGACAGATCTGCCGCGCCGGTAAACAGGGGGTTGCCGCAGGCAGGGCGGATGCAGGACCTGCCGCGGCAGCCCCCGGCTGTTGATAAAGGGTGAAACAATGAAAAAACCGATGATTATTCTGACCGGCCCCACGGCGGTTGGCAAGACGGAGCTGTCCCTGCGCCTGGCGGCCAGGGTGGGCGGCGAGATCGTCAGCGCCGATTCCATGCAGGTCTATCGCCATATGGATATCGGCTCGGCTAAAATAAAGCCGGAGCAGATGCAGGGTATTCCTCATCATCTGGTGGATGTGCTGGAGCCGGAGGAGGAATTCAATGTGGTCCGCTTTCAGCAGATGGCCAAGGAGGCCTGCGCGGGAATCTGGGAGAGAGGGAGGATCCCCATCATCGCCGGCGGGACAGGCTTCTATATTCAGGCTTTGCTCTACGACATTGATTTCGGCGGGGGAGAGGGGGCCGGGCCCTATCGCGCCCGCCTGGAGGCCATGGCTTCTGAAGGGCAGGGACCGCTTTTGCACCGGATGTTAGCTCAGGTGGACCCGGAGGCCGCCGCCGCCATCCATGAGAATAATGTCAAGCGGGTGATCCGTGCTCTGGAATACTATGAGGAGACGGGGATGAAGATATCTGCGCACAATGAGGAGCAGAGGAAGAGGGAGTCTCCATACAGCTTTCTGTATGCCGTGCTGACCAGAGACCGGGCTGTGCTCTATGAGAGGATTGACCGGCGGGTGGACCAGATGATGGAGGAAGGACTTCTTGCGGAAGTGAAATCGCTGCGGGACATGGGACTGAAAAGGCAGATGGTCTCCATGCAGGGGCTGGGCTACAAGGAGCTTTTCGATTATCTGGACGGTGGCATGAGCCTGGAGGAGGCGGTCCGCGTAATCAAACGGGACACCAGGCATTTTGCCAAAAGACAGATGACCTGGTTTCGCCGGGAGAAGGATGTGACCTTCTATCCCATGGACGGGCGCGGCGAAGACGAGGTGCTGGGGGATATCCTGGCCGATACGCAGAGGAGGGGCATTTTGCCGCCGCATTCTCTGCACACAGACCATAACGAGAAAGAGAGAACAGAAAATGACACAGGGTGGAACAGATCATTCCTTGATCGATAAAATGTATGAGGAGATGGGCATCAGCGAGCCCGTGCTGTCCTTTGGGCGCCGGACCTTGGCGAGGTTGGAGGAGCGTTTTCATCAAATAGACACAACTGCAGAGTATAATCAGCTGAAGGTTATTCACGCCATGCAGAAGAACCGTGTCTGCGCGGAGCACTTTGCGGCGTCCAGCGGCTACGGCTACAATGACGATGGCAGAGATACCCTGGAGAAAGTTTATGCCGATGCTTTTCATGCCCAGTCGGCCTTGGTCAGACCTCAGATCATCTGCGGTACCCAGGCGCTGTATTTGGCCCTGTCGGCCAATCTTTTGCCGGGAGACGAGCTTTTTTCTCCGGTGGGCAAGCCCTACGACACGCTGGAGGAGGTCATCGGCATCCGTGAGTCTGTCGGAAGCCTCAAGGAGTATGGAGTGACTTATGCTCAGGCTGAGCTTAAGGCGGACGGGAGTTTTGATTACGACGCAATCCGGGCAGGAATTACGCCCAGGACCAAGCTTGCCACGATTCAGCGCTCCAAGGGCTACGCCTCCCGCCCTACTTTTTCCGTGAGGCAGATCGGCGAGCTCATTGCCTTCTTAAAGAGCTGCAAGCCGGATATCATCTGTATGGTGGATAACTGTTACGGGGAGTTTGTGGAGGAGATTGAACCCACCGATGTGGGTGCCGATATGATCGTGGGCTCTCTGATCAAAAATCCCGGGGGCGGTCTGGCCCCCTGCGGCGGTTATATCGCCGGGCGGGAGGATTTGATCGAGCGCTGCGCCAGACGCCTGAGCTCTCCGGGCCTCGGCAAGGAGGTAGGGGCTAATCTGGGGGTGAACCGGGATCTGTACCAGGGATTTTTTCTGGCTCCTACGGTGACGGCGGCCGCTCTAAAAGGAGCGATCTTTGCGGCCAACGTCTATGAGGAGCTGGGCTTTCGGGTGATTCCGAACGGCTCGGAGAGCCGCCATGACATTATCCAGGCCGTGGAGCTTAACACCGCCGAAGGACTGTGTGCCTTCTGTGAGGGAATCCAGGCGGCGGCTCCGGTGGACAGTTATGTGACCCCTGTGCCCTGGGATATGCCGGGATATGATTCCCAGGTGATCATGGCAGCAGGAGCTTTCGTCCAGGGTTCGTCCATCGAGCTGTCGGCAGACGGACCGCTGCGGCCTCCCTATACAGCTTTCTTCCAGGGGGGATTGACCTGGCCTCATGCCAAGCTGGGCATCCTTAAGTCGCTCCAGAAAATGTGGGAGAGGGGACTTGTCAAGTTGCCGTGAAAGTGCGCGAAACCTGTATGGGCCTGCGATGTAAAAACCTATACATTTTTTATAAAATATGGTACAATAGCGCAAGCTGCAGGCTACAGGGGCAGACCGACAATGTGCCGCGAAGGAGCAAAGGATGAAAGGAAAAAATAACTGGACACTGTTTATATTGATTTTGGCGGGCATTGTTCTGGGCGGTTTTCTGGGAAATCTGGCTCAGAGCGTACCGTGGCTTAGCTGGCTTAATTACGGACAGGCCTTCGGCCTGGAGAACCCTCTGGTGTTGGATCTGGGCATCCTGGTGCTGACTTTCGGGCTTTCCGTGCGCATCACCATCGCCGGGATCATCGGCATTATTGTGGGAATTTTGGTCTACCGGTTTATCTGATGAATCGGATTCGGGGATGGCGCTGACTTTGCGGGAGAGAGCAAAAAGGAGGCCCATGATGAAACAGAACAAAATGGAACGGCTGATGCCCAAGGCTGAACTGCCCTATGAAAAGTACAGGGAGAAGGGTGAGAAAGCGCTGAGCAATCAGGAGCTTTTGGCCATCTTACTGCGCACCGGCTCCCGTCGGGAGACGGCTCTGGAGCTGGCCGGACGGCTGCTCTACAGACAGCCGGGGCGAAGCGGATTAAAGGGATTGTGCTCCATGAGCCGGGAGGAGCTTATCGCCGTCCATGGCATCGGCGAGATCAAGGCTATGCAGCTGCGCTGCATCTGCGAGCTGTCCCGCCGTTTGGCTAAGGAGACCGGGAGACCGGCGGCAATCTTCGACAGTCCGGAGGCCATAGCGAGCTATTATATGGAAGATATGCGTCATAAAGCTCAGGAGGAGCTGCTGCTTCTTTTGCTCAACGGGCGCAACCACCGGATCGGGGAGAAGGTAATCTCCATCGGCACGGTAAACGGGGCCATGATCACTCCGCGGGAAATTTTTCTGGAGGCCCTGCGCTGGCAGGCGGTGAGCATCGTGCTTCTGCACAATCATCCCAGCGGCGACCCCACGCCCAGCGAGGAGGATGTGCTCTTTACCCGCAGGGTATGGCAGGTGGGAGAGCTCATCGGCATTGGGCTGCTGGACCATATTGTGATTGGAGACTGCTGTTATATCAGTTTAAAAGAGCGAGGAATCCTAGCTATATGAAAGACAAACACAAAAAGCTGCGGGACGTGCCGCCCCGCCATATTCTGTACGCCGTCATCGTGCTGTGCGCTGCGATGATCGGTCTCACCTGGTTTTTCGGCAGTGCCAACCCGGTGACAAATATCCTGGCCAAGGCCATTATACCGATGCAGACCGGCTTAAATGAACTGGGCAGCAGCCTGGCCGGGCAGCTGGAAAATCTGCGCACTCTGCAGAACGCTCAGGAGGAAAACAAACTTCTGCAGGAGGAGCTGGCGCTGCTTCGCAGCGAAAACAGCCGTCTGCAGGAGCAGAGCTATGAGCTGGACAGGCTCAGAGATCTGGTGGGACTGGAGGACGCCTATTCTCAGTATACGATGACGGCAGCACGGGTGATTCAGAAGGACAGCGGCAACTGGTTTCACAGTTTCCTGATCGACAAGGGAACAGAGGATGGCATTCAGGTGGGCTGCAATGTACTGGCCGGCGGAGCTGAGGGCGGTCTGGTGGGAATCGTCACCTCCGTAGGCGACAATTATGCCAGAGTGCGGGCCATTATCGATGATTCCAGCAATGTGGGCGCCATGGTGCTGACGGACCAGTCCAATAATTCCTGCGTGGTATCCGGAGATCTGGAGCTGCTGACGCAGACGGGCTGTCTGAGCCTCCAATATATCGACAAGGGCCTTACGGTGGAGGACGGAGCCAAGATCCTGACCTCAAATCTGAGCAGCGAGTATCTGCCGGACATTTTGATCGGCTATGCGCAGAATGTGACGGTGGACAGCGATAATCTGCAGCAGTCCGGCTATCTGGTCCCTGCGGTGGATTTTGACGACCTGCGGGAAGTCATGGTGATTCTGGATCTGAAGGAGACCGGGGAAGGGCTGAGCGAGGGAGAGACACAGACGTCCGGTGAGAGCGCCGCCGAGACCGAGACTTCCCAGGGAGAGACGGCCGGAGAAGGAGAGTAAAGATCATGAAAGCGATGGTTCGCAGAGGAGTGGTGACGGGTGTCATTATTCTGGTCGCCTTCCTGCTGCAGAATAATATTTTTGCTGCCATTCCGCTGATCAGCATTACGCCCAATCTGCTTTTGCTGGTTACGGTGACCTTCGGCCTGCTTCACGGCAGGCTGACCGGGCTTTTTGTGGGCTTTTTTTCCGGCCTTTTGGCGGATGCCTTCGGCGGCACGCTGCTTGGACAGTATGCGTTGATTTTGAGTGTGCTGGGCTATGGCTGCGGCTTTTTTACCCCTTATTTTTATCTGGAATCCGTGCTGCTTCCCATGGGGGTGTGCGCGGCAAGCGAGCTGATCTATGGTCTCTATGTGTATGTGTTTGCCTTCCTGTTTCGAGGAAGGTTTAACATTGGCTTTTATTTTATGAATATTATCGTGCCGGAGACCATCTATACGGTGGTGATTCTGGTCATTGTCTATCGTTTCCTTGTGTTTGTGAACCGCAGACTGGAGGAGTCTGCCAAGAGAAGGAGTGCCGATAAGTTTGTTTAAGGATTTATGGGAGATTATTCGTTATGGGCTGAAGCAGTTGGTCACTTCCCGTATAACCCCGCTGGTGCTGGTGTTCTGCCTGATGTGCGGCCTTCTGGTCTCCCGCCTGTTTCAGCTGCAGGTAGTGGAGGGCGAGGATTATCAGGCAAACTATATGGACAGCACCCGCAGGGAGGTTTATACGACGGCCACCAGGGGCAACATTTATGACCGCAATGGCGTTCTTCTCGCCTATAACGAGCTGTCATATGCGGTGACGGTCACCGACGATGGGACTTATCCCACCGGCTATGAGAAAAACAAGATGCTGCTCCAGCTGATTCGGATTCTGGATGATTATGAGGTGAGCACGGTAAATGCCGTTCCCCTGGCCATTCAGGATGATGGCACGGTGGTGTTTACAACCACATCGGAGTCGGAGCACAGAGCCTTTCTGCGGGATTATTACGGACTGACGACGGCCAACAATCTGGATATCTATAACGATGACGGAGAGCTGATCAACCGCAGCGATATCACGGCCCAGGAGGTCTATGAGGACTATCTGGATACCTACGGCATAGGCGACGACAGCAGCCGGGCCCAGAATACCTACGAGTATACTCCCCAGGAGGGACTGATTCTGATCAATATGCGCGTGGCCATGTCGGCCACCGCCTACCGCCAGTATGAGGCGGTTACCGTGGCGACGGGACTGGATACGGCAGCCATGACGGCCGTACAGGAGCAGGCAGCTGATCTGTCCGGCGTGGCGATTGCCGAGCAGACTACTAGGGTTTACAATGATGCCTATGAGTTTGCCCATATTCTGGGGTATACCGGACGAATTTCCACCGATGAGCTGGAATCGCTGACAGCCCAGGCGGAAGAGGCCGGGGTGGCTGCCGAAAAGGCTTATTCTGCCAATGACATGGTCGGAAAAGCAGGCATAGAGCAGTATATGGAGCTGGAGCTGTCCGGCACCAAGGGCTATTCGGAAATTTATGTGGACAACATGGGCCGCATAGTGGAGACGACGGAGAGCACGGAGCCCTCGGCGGGCAATGACGTGTATCTGAGCATCGACAGAGATCTGCAGGTGGGCATCTATCACCTGGCGGAGCAGATGCTGGCCGGTATTCTGGTGGATCGAATCAGCATGGTGGAGCCGGATGCGGAAGGGACCTCTCTGAAAGATGAAACGCCGGTGAAATTGGTGTACTATCAGCTGATCGGCAATAATATTCTCTCTATGTCGGCCTTTGACGATGATGATGCCTCGCAGGTGGAGCAGACCATCTATCAGAAGATGGTGGCGGAGCGCAATACGGTAATGGAAGAGATCCGCTATGAGCTGACCAGAGATGATCCCAGCAGCTACAATGATATGGATGAAAACAATCAGACTTACATGAGCTATATCCTGACGCTGCTTCGGGAGGAGGGGTATATTCTCTCTGATCAGATCGATACCTCCGACGAGATCTATCAGGCCTGGAGCAGCGGTGAGATCAGCCTGAAGGACTATCTGTACCACGCCATCAGCATGAACTGGATCGATACGACTAAGCTGGGACTGGATGAGAGCTATCCCACTGCGGATACGATCTACGACACCATGCTGGATACAGTGATGGATATTCTGGAGACTAATTCGGATTTCTGCAAAAAGATATACGAAATTTTGGTCTATGACGGCACCATCAGCGGCAATGAGCTCTGCCTGGCCCTGTTCTATCAGGGGGTACTGGAATGGAATGATGAAGATGTGGCAAGACTGGAAAGCGGAGGGGCTTCCACCGCTTATAATTTCATCCGCAATAAGATCGAAAGCCTGGAACTGACGCCGGGGCGTCTGGCTGTAATGCCCTATGCCTGCTCGGTGGTTGTCACCGATCTGGATACGGGGGAAGTGCTGGCCCTGGTTTCCTATCCCAGCTACGATATCAATCGGCTGTCGGGTACAGTGGATGCCAGCTATTACAGTCAGCTGCAGAACGATCAGGCCACGCCGCTGTACAATATGGCTACGCAGGAGCTGCGGGCTCCCGGCTCTGTCTTTAAAATGATCAGCGCCGCTGCCGGCCTGGAGGAGGGCGTCATCACCCTGTCGGAAATGATAAACGATACCGGTACCTACTATCAGTTTGACAATCAGTTCGAGCTGAGCTGCTGGAATACCAGAGGTCACGGCCCGCTGGATGTGGTGGGTGCTCTCAGCTGGTCCTGCAACTATTATTTCAGCGAGGTGGGCTATCGCCTGTCTTTGGACGAGGACGGCAATTATAATTCAGCCCTGGGTCTGGAGCGGCTTGCCAAGTATGCCAGCCTTTTTGGCTTTGATTCCAAATCGGGTATCGAGATCTATGAGAATTCGCCGCACATCTCCGATGAGAACCCGATTCCCTCAGCCATAGGACAGGGCACCAATGCTTTTGCCAATATCCATTTGGCTCGTTACCTGGCGGCTATCGCCACCCGAGGAAATATGTACACGCTGACGCTCATCAACAGAGTGGCGGATTCGACCGGCAATGTGCTCGAGGAGCATGAGCCGGAGATCGAATACACCATCGATCTGCAGGAGAGCACATGGGATGCCCTGCAGCAGGGCATGTATGAGGTGGTTACCACCGGAAGCGTCAATGAGCCCTTTGCCGACTGTGTGGTGAGCCTGGCCGGAAAGAGCGGAACAGCCCAGGAGGCTACAGACCGGCCTAACCATGCCAGGTTTATCTGCTACGCTCCCTATGAAGATCCGGAGATCGGCGTTACGGTCACCATTGCCAATGGCTACACAGGTACCAATGCGGCTTATCTGGCCAGTGAGATTTTAAATTTCTACTATGGGGAGATCACACTGGAGGAAATCCTCAATGAGGGAGAGGCGCTGAATTCCTACAGCGGCGCGGCCCGGGATTAAGCGACAACGATACAGGAGGAGGAGAGGTATGAATCAGTCGGTGGTGATTAAAGGGAATCGCTATGGAATATCTGTTTTTCTGGATCCCCAGGCCGATTTTGAAACATTGCTCAGGGAGGTGACGGAGAGATTCAAGGAGTCTTCCCGTTTCTTCCGCGGCGCGAAGATGGCGTTGTCCCTGGAGGGAAAGAAACTGAGCGATGAGCAGCAAAGAGAGATGGCCGACGCCATCACAAAGAGCGGCCAGGTGGAAATCCTCTGTATTCTCGATCAGGATGAGGAGAAAGAGAGGCTCTATCAGGCGGCGATTGAGAGAAGGCAGCAGGATGAGAAGAGCAACGTAGGGCGTTTTTACAAAGGCACACTGCGCAATGGCCAGGTGCTGGAATCAGAAGGAAGTGTGGTAATACTGGGGGATGTCAATCCCGGCGCCAAGGTGATCGCCGTGGGCAATGTCATCGTCCTGGGAGCCCTTAAAGGCACAGCCTGCGCAGGCATCACCGGCAACGACAAGGTTTTCATCGCGGCTCTGGAGATGGAGCCCACACAGCTTCGCATCGGCAATGCTCTGGGACGGGGCGGAGATGCGAAGGAGAAAAGGAAGAAACAGCAGCCAAAGCCCATGATCGCCTTCTCCGGTGACGGAGGGATCTATGTGGAGGAGCTTCGCAGAGATGTTTTGCAGGATATCCCGTTGGAATGAAAAGTAATGAAAACTTTTTCATAAGGCAAAAACCTACTGGAAAAATAAGCGGATATCATGTAAGATAATATTAAGTATGTGGAAATCGGGAGGATACGGGAATGAGTGAAGTTATTGTCATCACGTCCGGCAAGGGCGGCGTGGGGAAAACCACTACCTCTGCCAATGTGGGAACAGGGCTGGCCAAGCTGGGCCACTCTGTGGTATTGATCGATACGGATATCGGTCTGCGCAATCTGGACGTGGTCATGGGTCTGGAGAATCGCATCGTCTATAATCTGGTGGACGTGGTGGAGGGAAACTGCCGCCTGAAACAGGCGCTGATCAAGGATAAGCGTTACAATAACCTTTTTCTGCTGCCGTCCGCCCAGACCAGGGACAAGACCAGCGTGACCCCTGAACAGATGAGAAAGCTCACCGATGAGCTGAGAGATGAGTTCGAATATATTATTCTGGATTGTCCTGCCGGTATCGAGCAAGGGTTTAAAAATGCCATAGCCGGAGCGGACCGCGCCCTGGTGGTGACGACGCCGGAGGTGGCTGCCATCCGTGACGCAGACCGCATTATCGGTCTTTTGGAGGCCAATAATGTCAAACGCACGGATCTGATTGTCAACCGGCTCCGCATGGATATGGTCAAAAGAGGAGACATGATGTCCACCGATGATGTGGTGGATATTCTGGCGATCAATCTGATCGGCGTGGTGCCGGATGACGAGAATATTGTTATCGCTACCAATCAGGGTGAACCTCTGGTGGGAGATGATTCTCTGGCAGGGCGGGCCTTTATGAATATTTGCCACCGTATTTTGGGCGAGGAGGTTCCGCTCCTGGATCTGGATGTGTCTGATAGTTTTTGGAAGAAACTGAGCAGTCTCTTTAAGAAGCGTTAAGGAGGCGGCGGAATGGGTTTATTTGATATTTTTAGAAAAAGCACAAATTCCGGTACGGTGGCCAAAGACCGGCTGAAGCTGGTGCTGGTGTCGGATAGGGCGGGCTGTTCTCCGGAAATTATGGAGGCGCTCAAAAACGATATCATCAAAGTAATTTCCAAATATATGGAGATTGATACCGATAATCTCAATATCGAAATCACACAGACGGAATCCGATACGGACAACGGCTACGTGCCGGCCCTGTGTGCCAATATCCCGATCAAGGATATCATTAAAACAGGAAACAAAAGGCAATGACAGAGATAGTAAGGCGGTTTCATGTTTAAATTTGATCAGTATAAGCTACGTTACTTCAATTTCAGACTGCTGCTGTATGTGCTTTTGCTGTCGTCGGCAGGAGTGATCTTTATCAGCAGCGCCACGATGAATTCAGGGGGGGATACGGTTACCAAGCAGATTATGGGTATAGCCATCGGCACGGTATGTATGATGGTAATCGCCATGGTTGATTATCATTTTGTTCTAAAGCTATGGCCGCTGGTGTATTTAGGCTGTGTCGCTCTTCTGATTGCCGTTTTGATCTGGGGGGATGCAAACGGCATAGCCAGAAGATGGATCACTCTTCCGGGCATCGGAAATCTGCAGCCTTCGGAATTTTCCAAGATCGGTCTGATTGTGACGCTGGCCGCTTTTTTCGGGAAGTTTCAGAAGCGCATCAGTTCTCTGCCTGTGGTGGGGATTGCGGCAGCGCTTTTTGGCGTGATGGCCTTCCTGATTTTTAGGGAGCCCAATCTGTCCACCATGCTGGTTATCACTTTTATTTTTGTAGTGATGATCTATGTGGCGGGAATCAGCTACAAGTGGATCCTGGGCGTCTTGCTGGCCTGTATTCCGGTGGCGGGCATACTGATTTACATTATTCTGCAGCCGGATCAGACTCTTTTTCAGGGCTATCAGATCAATCGCATCATGGATTGGCTGAATCCGGACGAGGCTTCTCTGGACAGTGTGCGGCAGACCCTTTATTCAGTGCAGGCTATTGCCTCCGGTCAGCTGACGGGAAAGGGCCTGTTCAATGACTCGGCAGAGTCCATCAAAAACGGCAATTTCCTGTCGGAGGAGGACACGGACTTTATCTTTGCCGTCATCGGCGAGGAGACTGGCTTTTGGGGCAGTGTGATTATCGTTATCCTGCTTTTTTTGGTGGTGGCTGAGTGCGTATGGCTGGCCATTCGGGCCAGAGATATGGCGGGACGGCTGATCTGCATCGGCGTAGGCAGCCTGATCGCTTTTCAAACATTTGTGAATATTGGTGTGGCGACGCAATTACTGCCCAATACCGGGCTGCCGCTGCCCTTTATCAGTGCAGGCTTGAGTTCACTGCTGAGTCTTATGATGGGTATGGGGTTGGTTTTTAACGTAGGGCTTCAGCGAAAACGAGACAACAGTTAGTTAGGAGAGGTAGAAGAATGAAGGTTGGATTGATTGCACACGACACGAAGAAAAAACTGATGCAGAATTTCTGTATCGCCTACAGGTCGATTCTGACCAAGCATGAGCTGTATGCCACGGGAACCACGGGGCGGCTCATTGAGGAAGCCACCAATCTCAATGTACACAAGTATCTGGCCGGCCATCTGGGCGGTGAGCAGCAGCTGGTGGCTGCCATTGAGCAGAATGAGATCGATCTGGTGATATTTCTCAGAGATCCCCAGACGCCCAAGTCCCATGAGCCGGATGTCTTTAAGGTGGGAACAGTCTGTGATATTCACAACATCCCCATGGCTACCAATTTGGCTACGGCGGAGCTTTTGGTGAAGGCCCTGGACAGAGGAGATCTGGAGTGGCGTGATATGTACCGATAGATAACGATAGGAGGATGCCGGGATGAGGTTCAGTCACAAAAAGAGCACAGCTGTGATGGCCGGCAGGCTGGTGGCAGTGATTCTTGCCGCCGCAGCGGTGGTTTTGATTTTCATGCTGTTTCGGAAGGATGAGGCGGATTATCTTAAGCCCTACGAGGCGGAAAATCAGGCTGCCGATATCTCACAGAGCTTTCAGATCGACAATACGCTGTTTGCCTCCGATCTGTGCGTGATTATGGACCCCGGAGCGGATGAGCCGGCGGACGCCCTGGACGCAGGTGCGGCTCTGATCTTTAATATCACGGACAAGCAGGTGATTTACAATCAGAGCGCCTTTGACCGGCTTTATCCGGCCAGTATCACAAAGGTCATGACTTATCTGGTGGCCGTGAAGTATGGAGATTTGTCACAGATGGTGACCATCACCGACGCCATGCTGGACCTGGACAGCGCGTCTTCGGTGGCGGGCCTTCAGGCTGGCGATGTGATATCAATGAATGACCTGCTCTACGGGATGCTGATGGCGTCCGGCAACGATGCTGCCCAGGCCATTGCGCTGACAGTGGGCGGCACCCAGGAGGGCTTTGCAGATCTGATGAATGAGGAGGCTCTGCGGCTGGGGGCTACCGGGACTCACTTCGTCAACGCTCATGGTCTCACCGATGAGCAGCATTATACTACGGCTTACGATATCTATCTGATTCTCAATGAGGCACTTAAGGACGATAAATTTGTCGAAATCATTTCCACAGCGGAGCATACGGCCTATTATACCGGACCGGGCGGCAGCGAGCTGGAGAGAACCTGGCAGGCGGGGAACTGGTATGCCTCCGGGGAAGTAACGGCACCGGAGGGGTATACTGTGGTGGGCGGCAAGACGGGGACTACCCAGGCGGCCGGCTACTGTATGGCTCTCTACAGCAGAGACAGCGAGGGAAAGGAATATATTTCTGTAGTTTTAAGGTCTCCGTCCCGCGATGTACTCTACTACAATCTTAATGCACTATTTTCAAAAATAACGAATTAAGCATTGAATAAACTGGCGAATTGTACTATAATATAAACATCTGATTCGGCATGTATAGGATTGCGACAGGTCATAGGAAACATGAAGGAGGAGAGCAATATGATTCAGATTATTGCAGGAAAAAAGGGGAAGGGCAAGACGAAATACCTGCTCGCCGGAGCCAACGAGGCGGTGGAGACGGCAACCGGCTCTATAGTTTACATTGATAAGAATGGCAAGCATATGTATGAGCTGAATAATAAAGTTCGTCTGATCAACGTAGCGGAGTATCCGATCCGCACCTATAACGCTTTTGTCGGTTTTATCTGTGGTATCCTTTCTCAGGACCGCGATATCGAGGTCATCTTTTTGGACAGCTTTCTGACAATGGCTCATCTGGAGGAGGCAGAGGACCTGACCCAGGCCATCGATGATTTCACTGATTTAGGTGATAAATATGGTATCCGTTTTGTACTTAGCATTTCCAGAGACCCCCATGCTCTCCCGGCCAATGCCGCCGACAAGATTATGATCGGTCTGTGAGGAAATCCTTTTGATTTTCGAATACACCGGGGCCTTTGTGAGTAATCAAAGGCCCCTAATAATTTTTGCGAATCTTTATTCTCCTACAGAATTAATACGGCCAAACATGCTGATCATATACAGACCGGCAATGCCGACTATGGCGTAGACAATGCGGGACAGAAGAGTCATCTCGCCGAAAAGGAAGGAGACCAGGTTAAACTGGAAAAAGCCGATGAGGCCCCAGTTAATGGCTCCGATGATGACGAGGAGCAGAACAAGATAATCCAGCGGTTTTGAATTCATAATACACCTCCTTCAAGGTTGCTGTTTATAGTCTGCACTGTCTGCATTTTTTTATGCGTAAAACAAAAAATAGCAAAAAATGTAAGTGCAAATTAAAAGAGGGTTCTGGATGGCAAAGAAGAATGCAAAAATAATTAAATATAAAAAGCCCAGAAATTTGAATGTGGGTATCGTGCTGTTTGCCGTTATCTTTGTTTATCTGGTGGTCAGTGTGGTCATGTATCTGTCTCGGGCCCAGATCCATGTCTATGAGGTGACGGAGGGGGCCTTGGCATCCTATTCGGACTATACGGCGCTGATCCTTCGTGAGGAAGCTGTCTCCTACAGCGAGAGCGCCGGTTACATCAGCTTTTATGTGCGGGACGGGCGCAGGGTAGGCGTGGATGACCTGGTCTATACCATCGACGAGACAGGGACAACTCTGGAAGAACTCTCGCAGGATACAGGAGAGAGCAGTCTGTCCTCGGAGGACCTGCAGAGTCTCAAGACAGAACTGGTTCGCTACGTAATCTCCTATGATTCTATGAGCTTTTCGGATGTGTACGATATGAAAAACGGCATACAGTCCTCTTTGCTGGAATATCTGAATGCCGGAGCTTTGGAGGAGCTTGCCTCCATGCAGGAGGGGGCGTCTTCCGCCTTTGCCTGGTCCTATGCGCAGGCCAGCGGTGTTGTGTCCCAGGTGCTGGATGGATTGGAGGGCCTCACAGCGGAGCAGGTGAGTGAAGATTCCTTTGATGCATCAGCGCATCCGCAGATGCTGGTGAGCAGCGGACAGGCTGTGGAAAACGGAGCGGCAGTTTATAAGACGGTGACCAGTGAAGACTGGCAGCTGGTTTTCCCGATTACAGAGGAGGATATCGCACGATTTGGGGATGCCGCTTCCTTGAATTTTACTTTCCGCGGGACTCATCTGAGCACAACCGGTGACTTTTCCATGTTTACCGGCGCCGATGGCAGAACCTACGGGATGCTTGCATTGGACCGCTATATGGTGCAGTTCGTGGATGACAGATATGTGGACATCCAGATTGAGACAGAAAACGTGAGAGGGCTGAAGATCCCTGTTTCGTCGGTAGTCTATAAGAGTTTTTACACTGTGCCCCGCTCGTATCTGACTGAAGGAGGGGAGCTTCTGGTGGAAACAGTGGACGCAGAGGGCAATTCCGCTGTAGTGACAGTGACTCCGGTGACGGTGAGCGGCGATGAGGAGTATTGTTATCTGGACGCAGCTCAGTATCAGGCAGGACAGACCGTCATCCTGCAGGACTCCAACGAGAGGTATACGTTGGGGGCCACTTCGGAATTAACCGGCGTCTACAATATCAACCGCGGATATGCGGTTTTCCGGCGTGTGGAAATCCTGGAAGAGAGCAACGAGTACTATATTGTGTCTACATCGGGGAGTTCGCTGTCGGTCTATGATCATATTGTTTTGGACGGGTCGGCCGTGTCGGAAAATGACATAATTTATTATTGATGAATTTTCCATATTGACTTATGGAGAAAAAAAGTTGATAATGATAGTACTAAGTGTTAGGAGTGAATATAATTATGGCCAAGTTTATCGATAGAATTCTGGATTCCATGAAGCTGAATGACGATGAGCTGGAGGATGACTTCGGTTACGATGATCTGGATGACGAGGAGCCCGCTCCTGCGCCGAAGAAAAGCCGTGCAGAGCGCTACGAGGAGCCTGAGGATTATCCGGAGGAGAAGGTGTCCTCTTCCCGCAGCAAGCGTCCGGCCAATGTGGTTCCGGTGCGTCAGCCGCGCAGTCTTGAAGTATGCATGATTCGGCCAAAGTCGGTGGAAGAGGGCAGAGAAATCTGTGATACGCTGCTGTCAGGCCGCGCCGTGGTGATCAATCTGGAAGGCCTCAATATGGACATTGCCCAGAGGATCATTGATTTTACTTCGGGAGCTTGCTATTCCATGAATGGTAATCTTCAGAAAATTTCCAGCTATATCTTTATTGTCACCCCTCAGTCGGTAGAGCTGTCCGGCGATTTCCAGGAAATCCTGGGAGGCAACCTGGATACCTCCACGTTTAACATTAGTATTTGAGGGATTGACAGGCAATGAAGAAAAATGGAATGAAATATGGTATCGGTGCGCTGGTGGCTGCTCTGCTGATTGCGATAGATCAGTTCACAAAGTATCTGGCGCAGAAATATCTGATGGATGGCCCGATTGTGATCTGGGACGGTGTGTTTGAGTTACATTATTCTACCAATACAGGGGCTGCTTTCGGAATCTTTCAGGATGGGCGGATCTTTTTCATTGTGACTACCTGTATAATTCTGGCGGCGGTTCTGTATTTTTATGTTAAGATTCCGTCGGAACGAAAGTATTTTCCGCTGAATGCGGTCTGTGTGACGGTATTTGCAGGAGCCATGGGCAATTTTATCGACCGGATCCGTCTGGAATATGTCATTGATTTTCTGTACATCCGATTGATTAATTTTCCGGTATTTAATATCGCGGACTGTTACGTGACGCTGTCTTGTCTGGTTTTTGGCATCCTGATTTTCTTCTGCTACAAGGAAGATGACTTTGCGTTCCTGAGGAGGAAGAAGGCGGGCGAGGCCGCAGAGGGTGACAGCGCGGACGAAAAACAGAAGCTGCCGGAATGAGGGAAAGCTTATGCAGGAATTTACATTTCAGATCGATGCCGTATCGGAAGGTGTGCGCATCGATCTTTTTTTGGCCGAGACGCTGGACGGGTACAGCCGCTCCCATCTGCAGCGCCTTATGAAGGATGGAGCGGTGAAGATAAATGGTAAGACGGCCAAGAGCAGCAGCCGGCTGAAAGAAGGGGATCAGGTAACGGTGACGATGCCGGATCCGCAGGAGCCGGAGGTTGTGGCAAAGCCTATGGAACTGTCCATTCTCTATGAGGATGACGACGTTATCCTTGTTGATAAGCCCAAGGGAATGGTAGTTCATCCGGCAGCCGGCCACAGTGAAGATACTCTGGTAAACGGACTTTTGTACCATTGCCGCGGCAGACTTTCCGGTATTAACGGCGTGCTTCGCCCCGGGATTGTTCACCGCATTGACAAGGATACCACCGGTGTTCTGGTGGTCTGCAAAAACGATGCAGCTCATGGCAGCTTGGCGGCTCAGCTGAAAGAGCACTCCATCACCCGAAAGTATCTGGCTGTCGTCTGTGGTGTAATTGAGGAAAACGAGGGCGTAGTGGATGCGCCGATCGGCCGGAATGAGAGGGATCGTCTTAAGATGGCTATCAATGAAAAGAATGGGAAGAGAGCAGTGACTCACTATCGGGTGTTAGAACGCTTTCCTGGTTATACTTATATCGAATGCAGTCTGGAAACCGGACGCACACACCAGATACGCGTTCATATGGCCTCAATCGGGCATCCGCTGCTGGGAGACAGCCTGTACGGCCCGTCCAAATGCCCCTTCAACCTGGAAGGACAGACGCTGCATGCAGCAGTATTGGGCTTTGTCCATCCCTCCACGGGAAAATATATGGAATTTACGGCTCCGCTGCCGGATTATTTTGTTCATCTGCTGGAGGTGCTGCGGCAGACCAAGCGCTAGAAGAAGGGACCAGGGCCGGTGAGGCGGTATTTATTTGGGTGGAAAACCGCTGTACTTTTTGTGAAAAAACGTGTATAATATAGATAACGAAAAGGATATTTTGTGCGTTTTTCACAAGAAAGGAGTGAGCATATGAACGAGAATCTGGTAATCACTATCGGCAGAGAGTGCGGCAGCGGCGGGCGTCAGATCGGCATGGCAGTGGCCAAGAGGATGGGTGTCAAGTGCTATGATCAGGAGCTTCTGACTCTGGCGGCGCGAAACAGCGGGCTGTGCGAAGATATCTTCCGCAATCATGATGAGAAGCCGGTCAGCAGTTTTCTTTATTCGCTGGTGATGGACACGTATTCTCTGGGCTATGCCTCCTCCCATTATGTAGATATGCCGCTGAACCAGCGGGTTTTCCTGGCTCAGTTTGAGACCATTAAGAAGCTGGCCAGCGAAGAATCCTGCGTCATTGTGGGACGCTGCGCTGACTATGCGCTGGAAGGACACCCCCATCTGGTCACGGTTTTCATCTGCGGCGACGAGGAGGATAAGATCCCTTACCTGATGAAGCGCTATGACATCGACGCGGATAAGGCCAGGGATCAGATGATTAAGACCGATAAGCGCCGGGCTTCCTACTATAACTATTACACCAATAAGAAGTGGGGCGCTCTGCAGAGCTATGACCTCTGCCTCAATTCCAGCGCCATCGGGCGGGAGAGATGCGTGGATATGATCCTGGATTTCGCCGAGGCGAAGGAGGCCTACCGCAAGAGCGGACGCAAGGATGATATCTCCAGACTTCTGGATGAAAAGTAAGCAATGAAATGCAAGTAATGAAACAAAAGCGATATAACGAATACAGACATTGCCCCTGCGGCGGAGGATGCGGATCCGCTGCGGGGGTCTTTTTTATTTCATGGCTTTGCGCAATTTCACTTTAATTTGGAAGAGGAACGCCGGGGGAACGCTGCGGGAATCCTGACGGAACAGCCGCCGCGTATAATGGGTGGCAACAAGCGCATAGAGCGGCTTGAAAATCCCTTTGGAGGAATGAGAGATATGTATTACGACATGATTGCAAAAAT
>CALWGV010000111.1 GCA_944380185.1 uncultured Lachnospiraceae bacterium | reverse complement strand
GTTTCCTCCGCAGACGGACCATGCTCCATTCTTCCGCGCGCCAGAGAAGAGTGGCTGACAATCTCCCTCGCCATCTCATCCATCATCTGCTCTGCATAGGACTGCGAATCGTTCTCCTCCGCTTCTCTCCGGGCTCTGTGCAAAAGGCGTACCTCCACGCCAAAGCCGCAGCGCTCGTTGAAGATCTTTTCCAGGATAGATTTAAGTTCCCCTTCCTTCTCGCGAGTCACGATATTGTCCTCTGTCTCCAGCGTAAGAATGCCTTCCTCGCTAAATTCCCCGCGAGCCCCTTTCAGAATATTGCTGACCACCAGACTGTAATTGCGCAGCTCCAGAATAATACTGTCATAGTAGATTTCCCACAGTTTTTGCGGGGTGTACTGGGCCGACAGCTCAAACTTCTCGATAATTTTCACCGTCATTCCATAGTCAGGAAACAGCTGACGGCAAATCTGCCCCTCCAGATTATAGATATTCTTTTTTTGAATCAGCCGGGGGCTGATCAGGTAAATTCGGATTTCCTTGCGATCTCTGGATACCTTCACCTTGTCCACGGTGGCAAGCTCCAGAATATCCTTCAGTTCGTCGCTCACCAAAAGACCCGGAATCGCCTCAAAAAATGCCTTTCCCACCTTATCACCTCTTGTTAGTCATCCGGTCACTTGTCGGTTGTCTTGCTCATTCGGTCACACGGAATTTTCCTCACCGACCTGCCATGTGATCCAATTCTTCCTTCAGCAGCCCCAAAAGCTCTGATTCCGGCGCCTTCTTTACGATTTGTCCCTTCTTAAAAAGCAGGCCCTCGCCATGGCCTCCGGCTATGCCCAGATCAGCCTCCCTGGCTTCTCCGGGTCCATTGACGGCACAGCCCATGACCGCCACCTTGATCGGAAGGTCATAGCCCTCCGCCAGCTTTTCCACCTGTTCAGCCAGACCGATAAGGTCGATCTGGGTCCGTCCGCAGGTGGGACAGGACACCACCTCAATACCTCTCCGGGGCAAAAGTCCCAGGGCAGCCAGAATTCTCTTTGCCACCCGCACTTCTTCCACCGGATCGCCGGTCAGCGATACCCGAATCGTATCACCGATTCCCTCATACAGGATTACGCCCAGCCCGACGCTTGATTTGATCGTGCCGGAGAAGACCGTTCCCGCCTCGGTAATTCCCACATGAAGCGGGCAATCGGAAGTTTTCGCCATCAGTTCATGAGCCTTGATACACATCATCACATCGGAGGACTTGATGCTGACGACAATATCCTTGAGACCAAACTGTTCCACCATGCGCACCTTCTCTTGTGCGCTCTCCACTAATCCCTCGGCGGTAACTCCGCCATATTTTTCCAGCAAGGGCTTCTCCAGAGATCCGCTGTTTACTCCTACCCGAATGGGAATATGGTACTCCAGTGCTTTTCTCACTACCGCTTCGATCCGCTCCGGCCCGCCGATGTTGCCGGGATTGATACGGATCTTGTCTGCTCCGTTCTCGATGGATTCCACAGCCAGCCTCCAGTCAAAATGGATGTCAGCCACCAGCGGTATGGATATTCTGCTGCGTATCTGCCCCAGAGCCTGCGCGGCCTCATGGGTGGGCACAGCGCAGCGGACAATCTGACAGCCCGCCTCAGCAAGCCGTTCAATCTGCTCCACCGTTGCCTCCACATCCTCCGTTTTCGTATTGGTCATGGATTGAATAGCGATAGGGGCTCCGCCCCCCACCGGCACGTTTCCGATCATTATTCTTCTTGTATGCTCTCTGTACATTTTCTCCACTCCTAATAGAATGCAAGGCCATGCTTTTTCATGCAGGCATGAAACGCATGACCTTTTTTGTTTTTGGCCTTTTGCCCCAGGTATCCTCACATAATTTTTCTGACATCGTTGAACAGTAAAAATACCATCAAGATCATCAGACAGACCAGGCCTATGGTGTGTACCCAGCCTTCTTTTTCCCGGTCCACCGGCTTGCCCCGGATAATCTCCAGAATAATAAAGAGAGCCCGGCCGCCGTCCATGGCCGGTATGGGCAGCAGATTAACTACACCTAAATTTGCGCTGAGCAAAATACAGAAATTAGCCAGCTCCAAAAATACCGGATATGCCCCATACTGCGCCGTCTCGTCTACGATGGTATCCAGCTGGTCTACGATCCCCACAGCGCCCGATACATCGTTTACGCCCACCTGACCGGTGACCAGCATTCTAAGAGAGGTCAGCGTATAGGAAATCCAGTATTTCACCTCATAGAGGCTGTAGCGTATCGTATCCCAGATGCCGGTGTCCGTACGTCCTGAAGACTGGACGCCAATCATATAGCCGCTTCCTTCTACATAGGCCGGTGCAATGGACACTGTCCGCTCCTCTCCGTCACGCTCATAGGTCAGCTCCACCGTTTCCCCCTCATGGAGAGCCAGATACAGCTGCAAGTCTCTCCATACCGTGATCTTTTTATCGTTCACGCGCACCAAAGTGTCTCCCGCCTCCATCCCCGCCTCAGCGCAGGGCAAGCCTTCCACCACACCGGAAGCGACCGGCCGGTCAATGCCCACACTGCCGATGACGATCATGGCCAAGATCCAGGCAAAGACAAAATTAAAGAATGGACCGGCCAAAATCACGGATAATCTGGCCCAGGGACCTTTGCTGTTGAAGGAGTTCTCCGGCATGGCTTCGCTGTCGTCTTCCAGCTCCCCCACCATCTGGCAGAAACCGCCGAAAGGAATCAGCTTCAAAGAATACCGCGTTTCCTTGCGGTCAAAATGCAGAAGGGTCGGCCCCATGCCGATAGCAAACTCCGTGACACCGATCCCGTTTTTCTTCGCCAGCAGAAAATGGCCCAGCTCATGAGAAAAAATCAGAAAGCTAAAGACCAAAAGCGCCAGTATGATGCTCAAAAATTACCACCTGCTTTCAATATATGCGTACGTCTCTTTTTCTGTCTCCAGGATTGTCTCCAGAGAAGGATTTTCCTTCACCCGATGAGCCCTCATCGCATCCTCGATCACATCCACGATCTCCAGATAGCGCAGATTTCCCTTCAGGAAACGCCCCACTGCCCATTCGTTGGCCGCATTGAATACCGTGGTCATGGTTCCGGCGGTTCTGCCGGCCTCATAGGCCAGCTTAAGCCCCCGGAAATTCTCCGGATCCGGCGCTTCAAAATGCAGTGTGCCCAATTTCTTAAAATCCAGTCGCCCGCAGTCGAAGGGCACCCTCTCCGGATAGCTCAAAGCATAGTGAATCGGCAGACGCATATCCGTCACCCCCAGCTGGGCAATGATGGAACCATCTGCAAACTCCACCATGGAATGAATAATGCTCTCCGGCTGCACCACCACTTCAATCTGGTCCATCTCGACGCCAAAGAGCCATCGGGCCTCGATGGCCTCCAGCCCCTTGTTGACCATAGTGGAGGAATCGATGGTGATCTTATGCCCCATGGCCCAGTTGGGATGGTGCAGAGCCTGGGCCACTGTGATATTCTCCATCTGGTCGCGGGTCATCCCGCGAAAAGGACCGCCGGATGCCGTCAGCAAAATCCGGCTGATTTTTTTTCCGTCTTCCCCGTTCAGGCATTGAAAAATGGCGCTGTGCTCACTGTCCACCGGCAGGATACGCACACCCTTTTCTTTCGCTCTTGCCATGATCAGAGGTCCTGCCGTCACAATGGTCTCCTTGTTGGCCAGGGCGATGTCCTTGCCGGCATCGATGGCTGCAAAAGTCGGCCGCAGGCCAATCATACCCACCACGGCAGTAACCACCGTGTCAGCGCTCTTTTCCGTGGCTGCTTCGATCAGGCCATCCATTCCGCAGACCACGCGGGTGTCCAGATCCGCCACTCTCGCCTTCAGCTCATTGGCTGCATCCTCATTCCACATGCAGGCAATCCGCGGTTTAAACTCTCTGACCTGAGCCGTCATGCGCTCCACATTCTGGCCGGCGGCCAGACTCACCACTCGAATATCTCCATTTGCCCGGACTACGTCCAGTGTCTGCATCCCCACCGATCCGGTGGACCCCAGTACGGATATTGATTTTCTCATCTTTTCTTTCGTCCTCTCATGTCCGTTAAAATTCACAGCGTGCGCACCAGCATTAACA
Organism: uncultured Lachnospiraceae bacterium; assembly: GCA_944380185.1. Lineage (GTDB taxonomy): Bacteria > Bacillota > Clostridia > Lachnospirales > Lachnospiraceae > RGIG7193. The sequence continues at coordinate 85,208 of CALWGV010000111.1, read as the reverse complement.
CCGCATAGATGGCCGGAGCCACAAAAATTACGCTGTCGAAGCGGTCCAGTATGCCGCCGTGACCTGGTATCAGATGTCCGTAATCCTTGATGTCAAAATTTCGCTTGATGGCCGACGCCGCCAGGTCGCCGATCTGGGAGCCCACGGACCCCACCAAGCAGATCAGCGCACAGCCCAGAGCCGGCGGCCAGGTATGAAAGACAGGAGCCAGTCTGGCAGTAAAAATCTGGCCGAACAGGCCTCCCAAAAGAGCAGCTCCCGCCATGCCGCCGATAGCGCCCTCCACTGTTTTCTTCGGGCTCAGCTTCGGCGTCATCTTATGCTTGCCAAATAAAATTCCCGCGCAGTAAGCGCAGGTGTCGCAGCCCCAGGAACTGATAAAAATCAAAAAGACAAGGAGACCGCTGCCGATATCCCTGAGCCGTACCACATAGGACAGCATCACCGACACATAGAAAAGGCCGAAAAAGGGCACGGCAATCTGCTCAAAACGATAGCGGGGAAAAGTCACCACATAGGCAATCAGAAGCAAGGTCAAACTTCCGGTCGCAAAAAGCATGCTCTCCTGCCCCGGTGCCAGATACAAAAGCAGGTAATAAGCTGCACTGCACAGGTAAGACAAAATACCCGGCAGCTTTTTCTCCACCCCTTCAATCCGGTTCAGCTCATAAAGACCGATCAGGGATACGATGCCGATCCCCGCCGCTGTCACCATACCGCCCGGCCAGAGCACCAGAACCGCCACGACCACAATCAAAACGCTGCTTCTCAATCGAACCCAAAACATGGTATCTTCCTCTCCTTGTACAGAGCCTATTTGGCATCGCCAAACCGACGCTCTCTCTTATTATACGCCTCAATGGCTTTGACCAATTCCTCTTTTGAAAAGTCCGGCCATAAAACATCCGAAAAATAAAATTCGGAGTAGGCCAGCTGCCATAAAAGGAAATTGGAAAGCCTCTCCTCCCCGCTGGTGCGAATCAGCAGGTCTGGGTCCGGTATGCCTGCTGTATCCAAATAGGAAGAAATCATCTCCTCCGTCACATCCTCCGGACTCACTTTTCCATCCCGGCAGTCAGCCATCATCCGGGTCATGCCCCGGCGGATCTCATCCCGGCTTCCATAATTCACGGCAATGACAAAGGTCATGCGCGTATTATCTTTCGTCGTGCTTTCCAGGGAATTTATTCCCTCCACGATATCCTGCGGAAAACGATTGCGTTCTCCGATCATTTTCACCCGCACATTGTTTTCCGCCGCGATTTTCAGCAGGCGCTTGGTATAGTAGCGAAACAGCTGCATCAATGCGCTGATTTCGTCCTCCGACCGCTTCCAGTTCTCCGTGGAAAAGGCATATACCGTAAGATACTGTATGCCCAGGCGAGCTGCATCCTCCACAGTCTGCTCCACCACCTTGCAGCCTTCTACGTGTCCCATTTTGCGCGGAAGACCTCGTTTTTTCGCCCAACGACCGTTTCCGTCCATAATAATCGCCACATGGGCAGGTATTCTCAAATCGTCCATAATCCTCCCGGACATGCACAGGGGCAGGTAGTTTCCCCCTGCCTCCTGTCTCGTCATTTTGCAGTTCGTATGGGTCAGACCGTCATGATCTCCTTGCTCTTTGCCTCGACTTCCTTGTCCACCTTCTCGATGTACTTATCCGTCAGCTTCTGAATCTCATCCTCACCGTTCTTCAGATCATCCTCGGTGATTTCATTGGCCTTGTTCATTTTTTTGAGCGCGTCATTGGCATCGCGGCGGATATTGCGGATGGCAACCTTAGCCGCCTCGCCCTTCTTCTTTACGTCCTTGGACAAGTCTTTTCTGCGCTCCTCCGTCAGCTCCGGGAATACCAGGCGAATCACCCGGCCATCGTTGGTGGGATTAATCCCCAGATCAGACATATTGATAGCCTTCTCAATCTCACGGATCAAACTCTTTTCCCAGGGCTGAATCTGAATCATTCGCGGCTCGGGAACAGACACATTGGCCACCTGCTGAATAGGACTGGGCGTGCCGTAATAATCCACGCGGATGCGGTCAAGCACCTTGGGATTGGCTCGTCCGGCACGAATGGAACCAAACTCCTCCCGCAGAGTATTCAGGGTCTTTTCCATCTTCTCTTCATACATCATGATTTTTTCTTCCACTTGGCTTGTCCTCCCTCTAAACGGTCACAATGGTACCGTTAATCTTGCCCCGCAGCGCGTTGGCAATGCCGTTCTCTTCGTTGAGCCCAAAAACGGCCATGGGCATTTTATTCTCCATGCACATGATGGATGCCGTCAAATCCACTACGGCTAGCTTCCTGTCGATAACCTCCCGAATGGATACAGTATCGTACTTCTTTGCCTCAGGATTGATCTTCGGATCGCTGTCATAAACACCGTCCACCGCCTTGGCGAGCAGAATCTCATCTGCCTCCATCTCGATAGCCCGCAGCGCTACGCCCGTATCGGTGGAAAAGTAGGGATGTCCTGTGCCTCCGGCAAAAAACACCACCTCTCCGCGCTCCCAGCTCGCCATGGCCTGGTCTTTAGAAAAAAGCTCGGTCATGGAGCCGCAGGCAAAGGGGGTAAAAATCCTCGTATCCATCCCCGCGCCGCGAAACACCTCGGACACATAGATCGCATTCATCACCGTGGCCAGCATCCCAATCTGATCAGACTTTGTCCGGTCTATCTCCTCACCGGTGCGTCCCCTCCAGAAATTACCCCCGCCGATGACAACGCCCACACGGATGCCTTCCTCCACGGCCTCCTTCACCTGCCCGGCCACATTCTGCACAGTAGGCAGATCAAAACCGGTATGAGCCTCGCCGGCCAGAGCCTCGCCGCTCAGCTTAAGCAGCACCTTTCTTGTCTTTTTCATCTTTACGCTTCCCCGCTCTTTCACAGATAATCATGCCCGCTAAAGCGAACATTTCCGTTTATGGCGAAAGCCCGGACAGCGGCTTTCGCTAAGCATACTTCCGTATTATCATAGCACAGGGGCGGCAGGTTGTAAATGGATATGGTTATTACTTTTTTCTAAACCGCCTCTCCCCGGCAGGCCTAGCGGTACAGCTCCGTGGACAGATAGCGGTCGCCGATATCCGGCAGAAGTACGGCAATGTTCTTATCTGTATAGTCCGGCCGCCCCGCCAGCTCCATGGCCGCCCAGAGGGCAGCTCCCGATGAAATTCCCGTCAGTATTCCTTCGGACTTTACCAGACAATGCGCGGCATGAAAAGCATCCTCCTCCCACACCGTCATCACCCGGTCACAGACCTTCCGGTCCAAAAGCCGGGGAATAAAATTGGCTCCGATTCCCTGCAGCCCATGTTTGCCTGCTTTTCCCTCCGATAAAAGAGGCGAGCCCGCCGGCTCTACAGCCACGATTTCCACCTGCGGATTTTTGTCCTTCAGAAAATGTCCGACACCGGTGATGGTCCCGCCGGTACCTACGCCGGCCACAAACACATCCACGTGTCCATCCAGATCCTCCCAAATCTCCGGGCCGGTAGAAAGTTCATGTGCTCTCGCATTGGCTGGATTTTCAAACTGTTCCGGCATAAAACTGTCCGGAATCTCCCGGGCCAACTGTTCTGCCCGATCCAGAGCTCCCTGCATCCCCTTTTCGCCGTCTGTAAGCTCCAGCTCGGCACCGTAAGCTGACAAGAGAGTCCTTCTCTCTTCACTCATATTATCCGGCATAGTCAGTATCACCCGATATCCTTTAGACACGGCAAGAGCAGCCAGAGCTATTCCCGTATTGCCGGAGGTCGGTTCGATAATGGTTCCCCCGGGCTTCAGCACCCCTGCGCCTTCCGCCTCCCGGATCATCTGCAGAGCAGCCCGATCCTTCACGCTGCCAGCAGGGTTTAAGTATTCCAGCTTCAAAAACAGGCGTCCAAGGAGTCCCTGCTCCTGTCTCAGATGAAACGCCTCCATCAGAGGCGTGTGCCCCACCAGTTCCTCAATATTTCTATATATTCTGCCCATTTTTCTTTCCTTCCAGTCCGTTTTTTATGACTTCACCCGTCTTTTTCTCAATTTTGGCACAAAAAGACTTGTCCTGTCAAGTCACGGCGAAAGAATCCTCACAGCGGAGCACGACAGACAAAGCAAGGCGGCTTATGCCGCCCGCCGCAGCATAAACCGCCCTTTTTATCCTGTTCTGCCCGCCTTCAGTTCTCATCCTTCTTCGGCATGCCGCGCATATACCGCGAATATCGATAATAAATCAAAAACAGAATAGAAGTAACCGTCCAGCTCATCGGGTAGCTGAACAGAAGCGTCTGAATCTGGTGCGAAATCGGCACCGCAATCAGCACCCACAGCACCCGCAGCAGGCAGACTCCCGTACAGGTCATGATCATGGGCACCAGTGAATCCCCCACGCCGCGAAGAGCGCCGGACAGTATCTCAATACAGACGTAGGTAAAAAACGTCGGTACCAGGAAGCGAAGAATCTCTTCACCGCAGGTGATAACCGCCGGATCATCAATAAACAGGCGATAGACCTGGTTTCCAAAGACATAGAGAACCACGCTCATCAGTATGGCCGTTCCCATGGCCATCGCCAGACATTGACGGATTCCTCTGCGCACACGTTCATATTTTCTGGCGCCGTAATTCTGCCCCACAAAGGTGGTGATCGCAATGCCAAAGGCACTCATGGTCATCCAGAACACTCCGTCGATCTTGCTGTAGGCTGACCAGGCGGCAATGGTGTCCGTGCCAAATCCATTGACGCTGGACTGGATAATAATATTGGAAATGGAGTACATGGCCGACTGAAAACCGGCAGGCAGACCAATGCGGAATATCCGTCTGACAATATGCCGATCTATTCTTATCTCTTTTATTCGGACACGGTAAGAATCCTGTGACCGCATCAGCACCGCCATCACCAGCACCGCGCTGACAAACTGGGAAAAAATCGTGGCCACTGCCGCCCCCATGACCTCCCAGTGAAACACCGCCACAAACAGAAGGTCCAGAACAATATTGACAAAGCAGCTGGCAATCAGAAAATAAAGAGGTCTCTTGGAGTCGCCCACTGCGCGCAGGATGGCCGCCCCCATATTGTAGATCAGGTTGCCCACCACACCCAGAAAGTAAATCCGTATGTAAGTGAGAGAATACGGCATGATTTCCTCCGGCGTATTCATCATCCGAAGAGCCAGAGGAGCTCCCACAAGTCCGATCGCCATCAAAATCAATCCTCCCACGATAGCCAGCGCCAGAGACGTGTGGACCGTCTGGCTCACCCGATCTGTGCGGCCGGCCCCGTAATACTGCGCAATGACCACCGATGCCCCCGATGAAACGCCCACAAAAAAGCCGACCAGCAAATTGATCAGCGTTCCCGTGGTCCCGCCCACCGCCGAGAGGGCCTCCTTCCCCACGAACTTTCCTACGATTACGGCATCCGCCGTATTATACAGCTGCTGGAAAAACGTACCCAGCAGTATTGGGAAAAAGAACAGCAGAATCTGCTGCCAGATGATCCCTTTGGTCTGATCTCTTCCCTCGTTCTTCATCGCCCATTATCCTCCGTCCATTTGATAGACAAGCATTGCTGCCGTACAGCTTCTCTGTACGCAAAACAGGACAATTATAGTACGGAAGATTTCAGCCGTCAATACTCTTTGCCAGGGCGGATAAATAATCTTTCTGCGGCTCTCTCTGTGCAGAATAAAGGCCGGGATCACTGTAGATGGCATAGCATACTGTATTGTCTTTTACCACAATGTATTCAAGGCCCAGATGGGACCGCCATGCCAAATCAAATCCCTCCGCCTGCACCTCCTCATATCCATCTTCTCCGCCGGCAAACAGAGACAAATTCATCAGCACCGGTACATAAGACCTGGCTGCCTCTCCACTGCCGAATACATAGATATACTGGTAGAGCCAGCTGGTATCCGTACCCGTCTCTATCTCCTCAAAGGTGCTGTAGCAGCGGGCCCGCAGAGATCGCCAGGTCTCCACCCGGCTCTCCTCTCCATTGACTGAATTAACGGTTCGCTCACCTTCCCATCCCATCTGGGCAAGAGTCACATAAGGCCCGTCCGATTCCAGCGGCATCGGATACGTTTGATGCCCGGCAGCCTGGACGCCTACGCCGGCCAGACAAACCAAGCAAATCGCCGCAATCAGCGTCATTCCTCTCCGATAGTGCAGCGTACTGCGATGGACCTGCCGTTCCACCGTCCCCTCTCTCTGCAGACGGCGGTTAAGCTGACCCATGCGGACACAGCAATAAATCCGGTTGGTCAGCACAGCGACAAGCAGAGCGATCTCCAGCAGACACAGGGCCGTCGCCTCCGTCCACAGCCTCTGCACAGAAGTGAACCAGGCAGCCAGTAGATTTTGACCGTACCCCCCGCCGCCGAAGGGCAATACAAAAAAGACCAGCAAAAACAGCGGCACGGAAAGCAAAGAAAAGTGGTACTCTTTCTTTACTACTCGTTTCGTCTCCGCCTGTTTTTCTCCAAAAGGGCCTAGTTTCGGCGCCTCCGTTCCCTGCGGTGCGGCAAATACCGCCGTCAGACCGCCGGAGGCGACGAGCTTCCAGCCCTTCCCTTTATATAACGAAAGACGGTCATCCGGCGCCATCTTTCGATCAAAAGTGCCCTTAAAAGCCAGTTCTACCCGGTAAATCTTTTCAGGCCCTTTCTCCCGGACAAAGCTGTCCAGCCACACTCCTCTTTTTTGCAGAGCCCATCCCTCTCTTGCCATAGCATTATAAAGTCTCTCATTCTCCGCCACAGCATAATCCGCAAAGTGAATCCGATACTTGCGGTTTCCTGTCGTCATGCTCATCTGCTCTCCTTTTCCGAAATGCACACGGTTCGCCTAAGGACTTTACGGCTATTATATCATGCCCGCCGCCGGGGAGAAAGGGGATACTCGGGACGGCAAGGTGAAAAAATGGTTAAAAAAAATTCAGATATCCGATAAATGGATTGTTTTTCAAAATGAAATACAGTATAATAATATCGTTCTGGGCGGTCTATCCACCGCCCTGGTAAAACAAAATACGGTTTTCTGCGGGATCTACCCCAGAGAATCCAGAAAGGATGCATGAAGTACATGAAAAGAACAAAGATTGAAGAGGTAATCGGACGCGAGATCATCGATTCCAGAGGCAATCCCACCGTTGAGGCCGAGGTAGTCCTGGCTGACGGCACCGTAGGACGCGGCATGGCTCCCAGCGGCGCTTCCACCGGCGAGTTTGAGGCCCTGGAGCTGCGCGATGGCGACAAGAGCCGTTTCGGCGGCAAGGGCGTCTCCAAGGCTGTTGAGAACATCAACACCATCATCCGCGAGGCCCTGGTAGGCATGGATGCTTTCGATACCTACGCCGTGGACAAGGCCATGATCGATGCCGACGGCACGAAGGATAAGTCCAAGCTGGGCGCTAACGCCATCCTGGCTGTATCCATCGCCTGTGCAAGAGCTGCTGCGCAGTCTCTGGACATCCCGCTGTACCGTTTCCTGGGCGGCGCCAACGCTAACCGTCTGCCGGTTCCCATGATGAACATTTTGAACGGCGGTGCTCACGCAGCCAACACCGTTGATGTACAGGAATTCATGATCATGCCTGCCGGAGCTCCTTCCTTCCGTGAGGGCCTGCGCTGGTGCACCGAAGTGTTCCACGCTCTGCAGAGCCTGTTAAAGAGCAAGGGCCTGGCTACCTCCGTGGGCGACGAGGGCGGCTTTGCCCCCGACCTGGCCAGCGATGAGGAAGCAATTCAGTACATCCTGGAGGCCATCAAGAAAGCCGGCTATGAGCCTGGCAAAGATTTCGTCCTGGCTATGGACGCAGCTTCCAGCGAGTGGAAGGGCGAGAAGAAGGGCGAGTATCATCTGCCCAAGTGCGGACAGAACTACACCTCTGCCGAGCTGGTTGAGCACTGGAAACAGCTGGTTGAGAAGTATCCGATCTACTCCATCGAAGATGGTCTGGATGAGGAGGACTGGGAAGGCTGGCAGCTGCTGACCAAGGAGCTGGGCGACAAGGTGCAGCTGGTCGGCGATGACCTGTTCGTAACCAACACCGAGCGTCTGTCCAAGGGTATCTCCATGGGCTGCGGCAACTCCATCCTGATCAAGCTGAATCAGATCGGTTCCGTGTCCGAGACCCTGGAAGCCATTAAGATGGCTCACAAAGCCGGATACACCGCCGTTACCTCCCATCGTTCCGGCGAGACCGAGGATACCACCATTGCCGATCTGGCTGTCGCTCTGAACACCTGCCAGATCAAGACCGGTGCTCCCAGCCGTACCGAGCGCGTAGCTAAATATAATCAGCTGCTGCGCATCGAGGAAGAGCTGGGCGATGCCGCTGTCTATCCCGGCTTTGGCGCTTTCAATGCCAAGCATTGAATCCTTCTCTCACGAACTGAATCGAGACTGAATTGAGACAATAAAAAAGGAGCTATGGTTTTCACGGGCCATGGCTCCTTTTGTCTTGTATTTTGTCTGCTTTATCTCGTGCTTTTTCGTCTATGTTTCTTTTCGTCCGTCATCTTTTACCGCTTATGCCCCGTCGGATATTCCCTCTTTCTGTCTGTCCTCGAAACCTGCATTCTCCGGCACACGCGGCTGATAAGTCTCCATGCACGCATCCACACCGGACACCTCATCCGCCGCTGTGCTGGTAAGCGTCTTCCAGCTCACGGCGATTCCCAGCGCCAGGAAAAGCAGTTCAGTCACGGAACTCTGTACGACGGCAATCCAGAATGTAGGGTCGAGCATAAAAGGCAGAGTCGTCAAGAGCGCCTCTCCCACTCCCCAGCCATAGGCAGCCGACCATTGCACGACAAAAAACACATATTCCATCAGAAACATGCTGACGATTGAAAGAACAATCAAAATCGGACCAGCTGCACGGCTGCGTTTCCCATTGCACTTCTGATAGCCAAAAGCCGCTCCCATGGGAATCAGCCAGACCAAAAGGGCGTAGATCCGCTCCAGCAGCAGGATTGTCAGCAGACAGGGAATCGTCGCGACCAATCCTCCGGCCAGACCTCCCAATATGCCGGTCAGATAGCTTCCCTCCGCCATGTTCCTTTGTGCGCTGGCTCTGACGCTGTCACGAACCTGCTCCAGACAAGCCTTATGAACGGGACGGTAACCGCCTTTCAGAAGAGCCCAGCCGTCACAGCCGCTGCGATGACAGAGCGGACAAACGGACGGAGGTGTCACTCCATAGCTGACCGCTGTTTCTGCCAGACGGTCCATTACTTGTCTGAAAGGAACCGCAAAACTGTCCGCCGCTTTGACCTGTATCTGGATTACCGAGCCATCCGAGGTCTTAAATGCTGCGCTCCCCAGACCCTTGATGGAGCGATTGAGCTCCCTCATAAATTTCGTCTGTCTTTTCCCCTCGACGCTCACTTCCACAGTAACTGCTTTGGCCTGTACACGCCCTGAGAATATGCAGTACAGCGGGTATCCCCGGTATTCGCCGAAAGCTCCCTGTCCTCTCTGCATCAGGGACAGAGACTGAATCTCTGCTATGTATTGGTCATAAGTCATTGAATAACCCCTCCTGTCTTCTCGCCTTTATTCGGAGGCAAAATCAATAGAGCAGGTAATTCTCCAGATCGGCATAGTCCTCATCGCTGATGCCATAGTATCCATCATCATCTACGGTAATCTTGACAATCTTAGACACCGGCTCATCATACTCGATGTTGTCCACATAGGTATCCAGAATATCCATCACGCCGTTGGCATATTCGATTTCCCGGGCCGTGTAGGCCGCGTCATCTTCCATATAGTCGCCGTGCTCTCCCGCATCGCTTCTGGCCTGAAAGTCCGCCGCATAGGCATTCACCTCATCGTAAGCCGCGCTCACAAACAGCATCGGATAGACTGTCACCTCCACCGTGTAATAGTCGCCGGATTTTACTGCATCCGCCACCTCATAGCGCACATGAGAGAAGACGTCCTCCGTCAGCGCGATCAATCTCTCTTCCACCTCGGTGCTGATATCCGGCACGATCAGAAAATAATCCGCCAGAATATTTGCCCAATATTCCATGCAGGCCGGATAGAAGGCGTCAGCGTTCTCCTGCGTGTCCTCGGTCAGCTCCATATACTTATCTGTGGTACCCTTATACTCCACATCCAGAAGGCTCTGAACATAAGCGCCGTAATCGGAAGAACCGAAATCAGAAAAGGCGCTGCATCCTCCCAGCAAGCCTACCGCCAACGTCACAACCAATACCCATACTGCTTTCTTTTTCATCATTTTCTCCTTTTCCCTACGTTTTCCTCTATCATAACCCTCCTGTGAAGAGGGGGAATATTCCGGCTCCTCCAGCCATATTTTTGTACATTTATTATACCTATAATTCTATCGTTTGTAAATCATCAATCTGTAAAGTTTGCAATACAGATTCATCAATCTCAGGTAAATTTACAATACGAGTCGCCTGATTCGCCACCGCTTTTTCAAAAAAATTCCTGGCATCCCTGGCATTGGCAAAGCCCGGAAGCTTTTCTTCTATCCTTTTGACAAAAAAATCCCGTGCGTATTGTTCCGCCTCCGGCGATAGACGATAATCCGCTTTTTCACACATTCCCTTTAAAATTTCCACCAGCTCTTCCGCTTTATAGTCCTCAAAGTACAAAAACTTATTGAACCTCGATCGCAGCCCGGGGTTGGAATTAAGGAATTCGTTCATCAGATCCGGATAGCCAGCCACAACGACCACCAGTTCATCCCGATGGTCTTCCATGGCCTTCAGCAGCGTATCCACTGCCTCCTGGCCAAAATCACCCTCTCCTTTGCCTGCAGTCAGCGCATAAGCCTCGTCGATAAACAGCACGCCGCCCAAGGCCTCCTTCACCACCTCCTGAACCTTCGTCGCCGTCTGCCCGATGTAGCCGCTGACCAGCCCGGAGCGATCCACTTCCACCAGATGCCCTTTTGAAAGCAGTCCCAGCGCCTTGTAGATACCGGACAAGAGTCTGGCTACCGTAGTTTTTCCCGTGCCGGGATTACCCGAGAAAACCATATGCAGGGAAACAGACGGAGGTTTCAATCCCATTTTTTCTCGCATTCCCCGCACGCGGATCAGATTTACCAGTGTATTGACCTCCTGTTTGACAGCGTAAAGGCCCGTCAGGCTGTTTAACTCCGCCAGGTATTCCTCCACAGTTTTCTCTTCCTGTGCCCTTTGGACTGTCTTTCCCGGGTTCTCTTCTGCTGTAGTCTGCCGTGTCACCTGCCTCTGATTCCCGGCCGGATTGTCCTCTGTCCCTCCCGTTCTTTCATGGTCGCGGATACCCTTGAGCTTCATATAGTTTTCCAGGAGAGCCATGTACTGCGTGAAGTCCTCCAGCTCACGGTCGCTGACCTGATTATTGCAGGCGATAAACTCCTCCCCCAGCTGCCGGTAGGTATCCACCAGGGTTCTGGTCACCGCCGTACGTATGCCCGGCAGCTTATCCGGCGCATTGACGTCTGCATTGGCAAAGTAGGTAACTGCCGTGGGAATCCGGCTTCGAAAGGATTCGCTGTCCAGATTTCTCTCATATTTAAACACGGTCAGCTGATCCGGAGTAAAGCGGAATCCCAAGTTATCCCGGATAAACATCGTCTCCCGATAGCAGACTCCCCCGTCCCCGGAAGCCATGTGGGCGAGAAACTGCAAGAAATCAATCTTGCAGATCTGCCAAAGAGAAAGGGATTTGTCCTGGGAACCGATCCCTGCCCTGTCCAGCATATTGCAGTACTTTTTACATAAATTCATCAGCTGCGGCAGCGTCTGTGTCATCTGTCCAACCTCCTCATGATTATTTCACGCAGCTTGCCTGCAGAAAATCCCGGCAACAGCCAGCTTTTGTCCAAGCAGGCCCGCCGCCGGGATTATTTCCGATAATAGAATAAAGCAGCAGATACCGGCTGCTTAGCCGATCAACAAGCTCTTGCCCGTCATCTCAGCCGGCTGCGTCAGTCCCATCAGCTCGATGAGCGTCGGAGCGATATCCGCCAGACAGCCGCCCTCCCGCAGCTTTCTGCCCTTCTTATCGTTGATCAGAATAAACGGCACCGGATTGGTAGTGTGAGCCGTAAAAGGCTCGCCGGTCTCATAATCGATCAACTGCTCCGCGTTGCCATGATCGGCGCAGAGGAACATGACGCCATCGGCCTGGATCAGCGCATCCACCGCTCTGCCCACACAGGTGTCCACTGTCTCGATAGCCTTGATGGCTGCGGACTCCACACCGGTGTGGCCAACCATGTCGGGATTGGCAAAATTGACGATGATCACATCGTACTTGCCGCCAGTAATCGCCTCCACCAGCCGGTCGCAGACCTCGGGAGCGCTCATCTCCGGCTGCAGGTCATAGGTCGCCACCTTGGGAGAGTTGACCAGAATACGATCCTCGCCCTCGTTGGGAGCCTCCACACCGCCGTTGAAGAAGAAGGTTACATGAGCGTACTTCTCTGTCTCGGCGATACGGGCCTGGGTCAGATGATTGGCCGCCAAGAATTCACCGAAGGTGTTGGTCAGCTGGATTTTGTGGAAAGCCACCAGCTTATTGGGAATCGTCACATCGTATTCTGTGAAGCAGACATAGGTCAGCTCCTTCTTTTCGCCGCGATCAAATCCGTCAAACTCATCGGCGCAGAAAGCGCGGGTGATCTCTCTGGCGCGATCCGGGCGGAAATTAAAGAAGATAATGGAATCCTTATCCTGAATCGTCGTCACCGGCTTATCTCCATCCATCATCACGGTGGGAAGGACGAACTCATCGTTGACGCCCTGCGCATAGGAATCCTCGATGGCCTGCACCGGATCGGTGCCCTTCACGCCTTCACCCAGGGTCAAAGCGCGGAAGGCTTTCTCCACGCGATCCCAGCGATTGTCGCGATCCATTGCATAGTAGCGGCCGCTGATAACGCCGACGCGGCCTACGCCGATTTCCTGCATCTTATCGCACAGTTCTTTCACATATCCGGCACCGGATGTCGGCGGCGTGTCGCGGCCGTCCAGGAAGCAGTGTACATACACCTTTTCCAGGCCATGACGCTTGGCCAGCTCTAACAGCGCATAGATGTGGGTATTGTGACTGTGCACGCCGCCGTCCGACACCAATCCGTACAGATGCAGAGCAGAGTCATTTTTCTTGCAGTTTTCCACTGCGGCAAGGAGAGCCGGATTTTCAAAGAAATCTCCATCCTGGATCTCCTTGGTGATCCGGGTCAGATCCTGGTAAACGATCCGTCCGGCACCCATATTCATATGGCCCACCTCGGAATTGCCCATCTGTCCATCCGGCAGGCCCACGGCCAAGCCGCTGGCATTGCCCTTCACAAAAGGATACTCCGCCATCAGGCGGTCCATGACCGGCGTCTTCGCCTCGGCCACTGCATTTCCCTCCACGCGGTCGTTGAGGCCATAGCCGTCCAAAATCATCAAAACTGTAGGTTTCTTGCCCATTTTGTTCGATTCTCCTTCTTCAGACCCGAAACGAGGGCAGATAAAATACCTGCCCCCGTCCAGCATTTTTCTTATTTATTATAATTCACAATCTTGCCAAAGTCAGGCTTCAGCGCCGCGCCTCCTACCAGTCCGCCGTCGATGTCGGGCTGAGCGAAAAGCTCGGGAGCGCTGGCGGCAGATACGCTTCCGCCATACTGGATGCGAATGGCCTCAGCCGTCGCCTCATCATAGATCTCAGCGATGCAGGCGCGGATCGCTGCACAAACCTCTTCGGCCTGCTCAGTGGTCGCCACCTTGCCGGTACCGATTGCCCAGATGGGCTCATAGGCGATTACTGCGGTGGCTGCCTGCTCGGCCGTCACCCCCAGGAACGCAATCTTCACCTGCTGACGGATGAAATCGATGGTCACGCCCTGCTCCCGCTGGGTCAGCGTCTCGCCGCAGCAGATAATAGGAGTGATACCGTGCTCGAAGGCCTTCAGCACCTTCTTATTTACGGTCTCATCGGTCTCGGCAAAATACTCTCTTCTCTCGGAATGACCGATGATCACATATTTTACGCCGGCATCCACCAGCATATTCGGAGAAATCTCGCCCGTATAAGCGCCTTTCTCCTCAAAGTACATATTCTCGGCGCCGATGCAGATGTTGGAGCCCTTAGCTGCCTCCATCGCCGGAATGATGTCGATGGCAGGCACGCAGAACACTACGTCCGCCTCATCGGTGGCCACCAGAGGCTTCAGCGTCTCAATGAGAGCCACAGCCTCACTGGGCGTCATGTTCATCTTCCAGTTGCCGGCAATAATCTTTCTTCTTGCCATAATATACTGTCCTCCTAGGGAATTATTTATTTATCGTCAGCCGCCATAACGCCGGGCAGCTCCTTGCCTTCCAGGAACTCCAGAGAAGCCCCGCCGCCGGTGGAGATATGGCTCATCTTATCGCCAAAGCCCAGCTGGTTGACTGCTGCAGCAGAGTCGCCGCCGCCGATGATCGTGGTGGCATCGGCATCCGCCATAGCCTGCGCCACAGCCAGAGTGCCCTTGGCAAGAATCGGATTCTCAAATACGCCCATAGGTCCGTTCCAGACAACCGTCTTGGCAGATTTGATAGCCTCGGCAAACAGCTCTGCGGTCTTCGGCCCGATATCCAGACCCATCTTATCGGCAGGAATTTCATTGGAAGGAACCACGCTGACCTCGATCGGAGCGTCAATGGGATCCGGGAAAGCATCTGCAATAGTGGTATCGATCGGCAGGAGCAGTTTTTTGCCCAGCTTCTCCGCCTTCTCCATCATCTCCTTGCAGTAGTCGATCTTCTCATCATCCACCAGGGAGGTACCAACCTCATAGCCTTTGGCCTTCAGGAAGGTGTAAGCCATGCCGCCCCCGATGATCAGCGTATCGCACTTCTCCAAAAGATTGTTGATGACATTCAGCTTGTCCGCCACCTTGGCACCGCCCAGGATAGCGACAAAAGGACGAACCGGATTCTCAACGGCATTGCCCAGGAAATTGATCTCCTTCTCCATCAGATAGCCGACCACATTGGAGCCGCCCTTGGCCGTGATAAACTTGGTCACACCGGCCACGGAAGCGTGAGCGCGATGAGAAGAGCCGAAGGCATCGCATACATAGTCGTCCGCCAGATCAGCCAGCTCCTTGGAGAACTCCTCGCCGTTCTTCGTCTCCTCCTTGCCGCGGAAACGGGTATTCTGCAGCAGCACCACGTCGCCGGGCTGCATAGCCTCCACAGCTTTGGTAGCCGCTTCGCCGGTCACATTGTAATCCGATACAAAGATCACTTCTTTGCCCAGCTTCTCGGACAGTCTCTTCGCCACGGGAGCAAGGGACTCACCTTCGTTGGGACCATTCTTAACCTTGCCCAGATGAGAGCAAAGGATCACCTTTGCGCCATCGGCGATCAGCTTTTTGATAGTGGGCAGGGCAGCCACGATACGGGTCTCGTCCGTGATCTCTCCGTTCTTCAGCGGCACATTGAAATCGCAGCGAACCAGAACTCTGCGCCCCTTTACATTAATGTCATCTACTGTTTTCTTATTCAGCATAATAGACTCCTGTTCTTATCTTCGATTATATGATGCTGGAGTCAAAAGGTATTTTGACCCCTATGATACCAGAATCAAAAAAGGTTCCTGATTCTGAAAGCTACATTGGACTCCTGCAATTTACGATATCCGGCTCAGACATCAGATATAAAGGGCCCGGTCCTAAGACCGGACCCTTTTAGGTCATTCGCTGTACCCTATGAACTTGTCTTACGCCGAAAGACGATTAAGCCAGCTCAGCGAAGTACTTGATGGTGCGAACCATCTGGCTCACATAGGAATTCTCATTGTCATACCAGGAAACAACCTGCACCTCGGTGGTGCCATTGTCCAGAGGCAGAACCATGGTCTGGGTGGCATCGAACAGGGAGCCGTACTTCATGCCAACGATATCGCTGGAAACGATCTCGTCGGTGTTGTAGCCGAAGGACTCGGTGGAAGCAGCCTTCATGGCGTCATTGATCTGCTCCTTGGTCACATTGCCCTCAACCACAGCGGTCAGGATCGTGGTGGAGCCGGTAGGAGTAGGTACGCGCTGAGCAGCGCCGATCAGCTTGCCGTTCAGCTCGGGGATAACCAGGCCGATCGCCTTGGCAGCACCGGTGGAGTTGGGAACGATATTGATCGCAGCAGCGCGGGATCTTCTCAGATCGCCCTTTCTCTGAGGACCATCCAGTATCATCTGATCGCCGGTGTAGGCATGGATGGTGCACATAATACCGCTCTTGATGGGAGCCAGGTCATTCAGGGCCTTAGCCATCGGAGCCAGGCAGTTGGTGGTGCAGCTGGCTGCGGAAATAACGGTATCCTCTTTCTTCAGGGTCTCATGGTTTACATTGTATACGATGGTAGGCAGATCATTGCCGGCGGGAGCGGAGATAACAACCTTCTTAGCTCCGGCCTTAACATGAGCGGAAGCCTTCTCCTTGGAGGTATAGAAGCCGGTGCACTCCAGAACAACATCAACACCCAGCTCGCCCCAAGGCAGATTAGCGGCATCCTTCTCAGCATAGATCGTGATCTCCTTGCCGTCTACGGTAATGGAGTTATCAGAATAGGTAACGGTATCGGCCAGAGCATACTTACCCTGAGAAGAATCATACTTCAGAAGGTGAGCCAGCATCTTGGGGCTGGTCAGATCGTTGATTGCAACGATCTCGTAACCCTCAGCACCGAACATCTGACGGAAAGCCAGACGGCCAATACGTCCAAAACCGTTAATTGCTACTTTTACTGCCATAATAGTTCCTCCTAAATGTTATTGTAATAAGGCTTAACACTTATTCAATCAATCTTATTCTAACCACTTTGTCCAAAAATAGCAAGTATTATTTTTAACTTTTACCTGGATTTTGCATTTCTCTTTTCCTGTTTTCCACAGCAAAACATCACCGCTTTGCATTGCAATCAAAAGGTTTCATTTGCTCTTTTCATCAAAATTAGATAAAATAAAATTTAAGCCGCCGAAATCTCTCCGGCAGGCCAAATCATATCGCAAGGAGAATCCTCATGTATTATTCTGACAGTCACGTACATACATTCTTTTCCCCTGACAGCAAGACGCATCCAAGGGAGCACATTGAGCAGGCTCTCCGGCTCGGGATGACCTCTCTGTGTTTTACCGATCACATGGACTTTGATTATCCCCCGCAATATCAAATTTCCTTTGACCTTGATCCAAAAGCCTATTTTCCTTTCATAGAGAATCTGCGGCGGGAATATGAAGGAAAGCTCCAGATTCGCACCGGTGTGGAGATTGGGCTGGAAAATTCCTGCCGGCAGCGGATAATCCGGTACATCCAGTCTTCTCCCTGGGATTTTGTCATCGGTTCCATTCATTTGGCCGATCGATTGGACCCTTACTTTGCAGACTACTTTGCCGGACGTACTGCTCGCGAGGCCTATCTGTCTTATTTTGAGACCATGCTATCATGCCTGGAAACTTTTGATCCCGTTTTCGATGTTCTTGGTCATATGGACTATATTTTCCGCTGCGGGGACCGCTCCGTCACGGATGCCTGGCATGAATGGCCGGATTTGATGGACGCTATTTTGCACATCCTTCTGGACAAGGGAATCGGTCTGGAAATCAATACCGGGGGCATCAAAAGCGGCCTGCCTTTCCAGCACCCCCACGACCATCTTCTGGCCCGCTACCGCGAGCTGGGCGGTGAACTCATCACTCTTGGCTCCGACGCTCACAGTCCGGATCATCTGGGCGATTATTTTGTGGAGACGGGCGAACGGTTAAAGTCGCTGGGGTTTTGCTACTATGCCGTCTTCTCCAAACGCAAACCGTCCTTTTATCCTCTTTGAAATTTTTAAATAACCGCGCAAAAAAAGTACAGCAAAAGGGGCTTTTCTGCCTTATTTTTCGCTGTACTCTTTTTGCGTTTTTTCTTATATTCTTACTCTTGCTTTTTCTTATCCTTTTACAGCTTTTTCTCTGTCCCGTCCTCATCATCTGCATCCGCACGCTCCGCCGCTTTGCGGCTGGCCTCCTTTAGGGCCAGCCGTCTGCCGGTCCAAACCCTGAGAAGATTATAGAAGACGGAAAACAGAGGAATAAACAGCACCATGCCAATGATACCCATGGCACTTCCGCCCACGGTAACCGCCACCAGCACCCAGATGGAAGGCAGCCCCACAGAACTCCCCACCACTCTGGGATAAATCAGATTTCCTTCGATCTGCTGAATGACCAGGAACATGATCACAAACCACAGCGCCTTCATGGGATCCACCATTACGATCAGGAAGGCCCCCGTGGCGCAGCCAATGAAAGCGCCAAAGATCGGGATCAGCGCAAGCACGGCAATCAGCACGCTGATCACCAGCGCGTAGGGAAACTGGAAAATGCTCATGCTGATGAAAAACATACTTCCCAGAATTACCGCCTCTGTAATCTGACCGGAAAAGAAATTGGAAAAAGTATCTCCCGCCATGGACAGCATGTCTAAGAGCCCTTTTGCCTGTTTATCCGGCAGTATGGCGTAGAACAGCCTGGTAAACTGCCGCCCCAATTTTTCCTTCTGAGACAGCAGATATATACTGAACACCAATGCCATAAAAGTGTTTACCACACCGGAGAATACGGCGCTCACCGCCCCCACCGTACCGCCCAGTACTGTACCTGCTCCGCTGATAAGCCAGTTTTTCACCTCATTGCCCAGAGCATTCCAATCAATCTGCAGACTGTTGATCCAGTCAATCATCTGCTGTGACAGAAAATCCCATTCATCCGATTGACTCTGCAGACGGCGGATAAACTGTTCAAGGCTGGTAACCAAAATACTGACCGCCCGCACAAATTCCGGTATGACTAGGAACATCACGAGAATCAGCACCGCAATAAAAAGCAGAAAAGTCAGAAGAATCCCCAAGAATCGGCTGATCCTTTTTAAAAAGCCAAACCCTTTCACAGAAGCCAGACGCAAAATCAGCGACTCAATACGAGCCAGAGGACGCCGCAGGATAAAAGCCACCGCAGCGCCAAACAGGAAAGGCGTCACCATCCCCACGAGACTGCCGATACCGCCGATGATTAGATCCAAATGATTGAGTCCCCAGTACAGCAAAATTCCAAATGCAATGATAAAAAGCCATTGTCTGATTGCTTTCCAGTCAATTCTCATTTTCTACTCCCAGCAGATGGCGAGAGCGCTGAACCGCAGAGCCACCCGACTTTTATATTTTGTGATTAGATTTATCCTTCCAGACAAACATACCGGTTTATTCAAAATAACTGTTCGCCTTCCTGTGTATTGATTGTAACAAATCCGAGGGGCAAAATCAACAAAGGTTTTTTATATGTGAGGCTTTTTCCAAAAGCCATGCAAAAAATGGCTGACAAATCAGCGGAATCGTCCTATAATTGCAATAGTTTTAACACTTTAAACGGAGGATATTCCCATGCGTATTCGATATATTTTTTCATCCAATCCCCGAAATGCCAGGATCATGGTTCGCATCACCGGTATTATCCTGGGTCTCCTGCTCGTCGTTTCTCTGATTTTGTGGGGGCTTATTTTTCACCGCAGTCAGACATGGAGCCCGGTGAGTGCCGAAGTCTCTGCCTTCAGCACAGCTGATTCCGCCGATGTATGGACCGAATTTACCTTCACTTATGAAGGCAGCATCTACAATGTAAGGCAGCGCGGTCATTCCTACTGGATGTATCCGGGGCTTGAGCTGCTTATCTACTGCAACCCCCAAAATCCGCAGCAGTTCCAAATAGCGGACACCATGTATGCACTCCCCCGCACAGCTGCCATGGCCTCCGGAATCTGGGCTGTGCTGACCGTTCTTATGCTTCTCAATTACCTCCGGGTAAGAAATCGATAGCAAGGATGAGGCCGAAAACCTATAGGAATAAAATTTTGCGTGACAAAAGAAAAAGTCCAGTTTTACTGGACTTTTTGAGGCGGAGACGATGGGATTCGAACCCATGTGCCGGTTGCCCGACAACTTGATTTCGAGTCAAGCTCGTTATGACCACTTCGATACGTCTCCATATACCATGTACTGCCGCAGACAAAGCGCTGACGACGTTTGCTATTATAATATGATTTTTTTGAATCGTCAATGTATTTTTTTCGTACAGGTATATGGATAACAGATGAGCGTCCGATTCACAGGCAGACGCTCTCTTTTTATTACTTAATTTCATGAGTGTTCCGACGAATGAGGGCGCTCATATTATATCCCAGAATTCAACCCATACTTCCACGGAGAGTGCGTTGTCACGCGCACAGATCATGATCTCATAGGGCAAAAGCTTGTTTATCAGTTCGATGTCATGGCAGCCCAAAATCAGCATTCCCTCCAGCAGAACGAGGGCGCACGCCCGTTCCTCCTGAATGTCCAGATATAAAATGCCGTTCTGCTGCCTGGCCAATTCCTGCATCAGAGGAATCAGCTCATGCTCGAAACGTTCCCTGCGCTCCGGATGATGCCTTCTGCTTTTCATGGCGGCTTCCAGGGATTTTTGAAACCGGAGCGGCAGATTCTCCTGTTCCTGCCCCTCTTCCTTTACATGGGCGCGATAATCATATATCCTCACTACCTGCAACCCCTCCCTTTCTTAGGACTTGTTTTGGTCCCATTATAACATAAGCTTTGTCTAAGATAAAGACAAAGTGATGAAATGGCAGCATTTCCCACCAATGGTTATTTATACCTATACCTAAGAAAACCAACTAGTTTCGTTACCGGCAGCTTTTGTCAGGAGGCACATCATTTATGGAAGGCAAAATCAAAAACGATGAAAAAATCTGCATTGGAACAAGAATAAGAGAACAGCGGCTGAAAAAGCATATCGGGCAGACACAGCTCGTGCGTCTCTTACAGCTGCAGGGCATTCCCATCACCAGAGAGACCCTGGTCAAGATTGAACGGGGAGCCCAGCACGTCAAGGCATCCCAGCTGAAAGGCATCAAGGAGTGCCTGGATGTGTCTTACGAGGATCTGATCGAATAGAGGTGATCAGGCAGCCGGTAATTTCCGATTGCAATTCCGCCACTGCTGTGCTATGTTAATACTGCCGCGGGAAATCTGTCCGTCTTATCATTCGGCAGGTCTCCCGCGGTCTATTATTCTCCGGGGCAAAGACAGCGCTGTCCTTCCCCCTTTCCACTCTTTAAATTATATTGCACAGCGAGGAATAATTTATGGGATTTTCTATTGAGACCACCATACCGGTCCTGACTGTTTTTATCCAGGGGCTTCTCAGTTTTTTCTCCCCCTGCGTCCTTCCACTGGTTCCGCTCTATGTCAGTTACTTGGCCGGCGGCGCCAAATCTGTAGATGAAGACGGAAATATCCGGTACCCCCGCGGCCGCATTCTGATCAATACCGTCTTTTTTGTCCTGGGCATCAGCTTTGCCTTCTTTCTTCTGGGCTTTGGCTTTACCGCCCTGGGCAAATTTTTCAACAATCATCAGATGCTCTTCGCCCGTATAAGCGGCGTCATCATGATCCTTTTCGGTCTATACCAATTCGGCGTTTTCGGCCGTCAGGAGGCCATTGAACGCGAGCGTCGGCTTCCCTTTCTTTTAAACAAATGGAGTATGGGACCTATCCCTGCCCTTCTTCTGGGCTTCACTTTCAGTTTTGCCTGGACTCCCTGCGTAGGACCCACGTTAAGCAGCGTCCTTCTGATGGCCGGTTCGGCTTCCTCTTCGGGCAGAGCTTTCCTATTGATCGCTGTATATACAATCGGTTTTATCCTGCCTTTCCTGGCTGTGGGCCTGTTTACCGGAACTGTACTTGACTTTTTCCGAAAACATCAGCGTGTAGTGCGATACACAGTTAAAATCGGTGCAGTTCTCCTGATCCTGATGGGCATAATGACTCTCACCGGCTTTATGAATGGCATCACCGGATACCTGTCAAGCTTCAGCGGACCGCAGATCGGCGAAGAAACGGACGTCTTCGAAGCCACCCTATCAGCAGAAGAGGGGACACCGGAACCGGCAGACACAGAAGCGGAAACCGAGGGCCAGGCGGAGACGGCAGCTCAGACTGAGGCAGAGGCTGAGACCGCCGCGGAGACGGAAGCTGAGACTGTTCCCGCTCCCGACTTCACTCTGACCGATCAGTACGGCGAGGAACACACTCTCTCCGACTATCGGGGCAAAACTGTGTTTTTAAACTTTTGGGGCACCTGGTGCGGCCCCTGTCAGATGGAAATGCCCGATATTCAGCAGGTATACGAAGACTATGGTTACAACGAAGAGGATCTGATCGTCCTGGGCATAGCCGCCCCGAATATCAGCGGCGAAGGAACGATCGAGGAGATCACCGACTTTCTGGAAGAAAACGGATACACCTTTCCTGTCGTCATGGACGAGGAGGGCTTGTATTTCTACCTTTACGGCATACGAGCCTACCCCACCACCTTTATGATCGACAAGGACGGCAATGTCTTTGGCTATGCCCAGGGAGCCCTGACCCGCGAAATCATGGACAGCATCATCGAACAGACAATGTCCATGAAGCGAACCGACTGAGCCGGCCAAGACATTCTCGCCTGTACTGCAACATACTACAAAATTCTATCCGGGATAAAATTCAGATAATCCGAAGACACCAGTTTATATTCTATCCCATGAAAATAGCCACGGATGCTGTCTGCATATCGCCGTCTGCCATGGCAGTGGGAGTAAATAACCTTCTGGGCCCCATACTCCTCTGCCATGCGGGTGAAACGGCTCTCCCGCTCATAGATCGCCGTAGGCGGATAGTGAAGAAACATGATGTAGCGGCAGTATCCTGCACTTCTAGCCGCTTCAAAAGAGCGGCGCAGTCTCTCTTCCTCCCTGGCAAGAAGCTTGAAGAGCTGCCCGGGGTCGTCCCTCCCTTCATCACAGTAGCCCTTGGTTCCTACCAGGGCATAATCCCCATAAGAATAGAAATTGTCCTGCAGAAATTCCAGTCGGCCGGCATACAGCTGGCAGAGCCGTCTGGTTTTTCCCGAATCCCAGAACATATCATGATTGCCCCGCAGCAAGATTTTTCTTCCCGGAAGCCTTTCCACAAACTCCAGATCCGGCTCACATTCCGTCAAATTGCGGCCCCAGCTATGATCTCCCGTGATCACCACCGTATCTTCCTCTTTTACCGTTCTATGCCAGTTATCCCAGATCTTCTGCGGGTGATCTTTCCACACTGCGCCAAACATATCCATCGGCTTGTCGACCGCAAAGGAAAGATGCAGATCTCCGATTGCATAGAGTGCCATTTTTTTATCTCCCTTCCACACAGATTTTTCATATTGTTGTGGTGAATATTCCCCTTGTATCTGCTGTACTGGCTGCCAGGAATCACAATTTTAGGGGGCTGTCGGTTAACACCGATTTTCAGCCCCCAGTCCCCTATTACCGATATACATCAGTATATATCACCAGCTCAATCTGGTTTTTTTTCATATATTAAAATTTTAAGTTCCGTCCCTCAATCCAGATCTTCGCCGTTGGATTCAATTACCTTCTTGTACCAATAGAAGGATTTTTTGCGGTAGCGGTTCAGGGTGCCGCGGCCCAGGTCGTCCCGATCCACGTAGATGAAGCCATACCGCTTCGACATTTCGCCGGTGCCGGCGCTGACCAGGTCAATAGGCCCCCAGGTGATGTAGCCCAGCAGCTCCACCCCATCTTCCTCCACGCACTCCTTGAAGGCCCGGATGTGATCCCGCAGATAGGCAATCCGGTAATCGTCCTCCACGGTGTAGCTGCCTTTTCCGTCGGGAATCAGCTCGTCCTTTGCCCCAAGGCCGTTTTCCACGATAAACAGAGGCTTCTGGTAGCGGTCATAGATCTCGTTCATCGTATTGCGCAGACCCAGAGGATCCACGGGCCAGCCCCACTCGGACTCCTTCAGATAGGGATTCTTAGGGCCGCCAAAGCCGTTGCCCTCTCCCATCTTCATCCCTTCCGCCTGGGCGGCCGCCGTGCGGCTCTGATAATAGCTAAAGGAAATGAAATCCACCGTGTTCTCCCGCAAAAGCGCAGCGTCCCCCGGAAGCTCCGGCAGGGTAAAACCACGACGTTCAAACATCTTCTTGGCATAATTCGGATAATAACCGCGGGACTGCACATCGATGAAGAAATAGTTCTCCTGGCCTCTCATCTGCGCTGCCCGCACATCCTCCGGCCTGCAGGTGCAGGGATAATACATCCCGGCGGCCAGCATACAGCCCACCTTATTCTCCGGATCGACCTCATGAGCGATCTTCGTCGCCAGGGCACTGGCCACCAACTCATGATGGGCCGCCGTATACAGGGTAGCAAAGCGGTCCTCGCCCTCCTCCAGGACGATGCCGGCCCCCATAAAAGGAGCGTGCAGCAGCATATTGATCTCATTGAAGGTGAGCCAGTATTTCACCAGACCCTTGTAGCGCTCAAACAGAACGCGCACCAGTCTGCCGTAGAAATCCACCAGTTTCCGGTTGCGCCAGCCGCCGTACTTCTTGATCAGATGAATCGGGCAGTCAAAATGGGTGATGGTCACCAGGGGCTCAATGCCGTATTTATGGCACTCGCGGAAGAGATCCTCATAAAAGCGCAGTCCTTCCTCGTTGGGCTCCTCCTCGTCTCCATTGGGGAAGATTCTGGTCCAGCCGATGGACAGGCGGTATACCCGAAAACCCATCTCGCCGAAGAGACGAATATCCTCCTTATAGCGATGATACATGTCGATGGCGCCGCAGGCCGGATAGAAATGCTCGTCATCCAGCTCCAGCATCTTCTGCATGCCGCTCTCCACGGCGAAACGATCCTTCCCATAGGGAATCACATCCACGTTGGCCAGGCCCCGGCCGCCCTCGGCATAGGCCCCCTCGCACTGATTGGCGGCAGTAGCTCCTCCCCACAGGAAATTTTTAGGTAATGGCATATTTTCCTCCTTCTGATCAAGCTTTCTGATCAATGAAATTTTTCAGCGCCCCAATTAGATTGGCATCATTGCCGTACCGGCAGCGCACCAGTTCAGGCCGTATGCAGGCCACTGGGAAATCCCAGCTGGAAAAAACCCGATCCAGCTCTTCATTGAGCACGGCAAAGAGCAGCGGCTGGGCGCTGATCCCGCCGCCGACGGCCACTCTCTCCACATCCAGCACAGCCTGCAGCATATAGATGTAGTTGGCGGTCATCCGGCAAAACTTCCGAAGTACCGCCATCGCAGCCGCATCGCCCTCATCCGCCCGGCGGAAAAATTCTATCCCGTCGATGTCCTCCTGCGAGCCGCTCTCCGCCTGGTAACCCCGGAGCAGAGCCCCTGTTCCCAGCCAGGCAGCCGTAGAGTTGGCAAGGACCGTATTTCCCGCCATATCGATCATCGGAAAACTCAGCTCCCCGGCAGCAAAATGCCCGCCCCGGATCACCTGATGATTCAGTACGACACCTCCGCCGATGCCGGTGCCAATCACATAGACGAGACCGTTTGCCACATCCTGCAGGGCCCCCAGCCAGTTTTCCGCGTTTGCCGCGCATTTCCCGTCATTGTCCGCCGACACGGGCAGATGATATTTTTCTTCCAGAATCGAGACCACCGGCAGCTCCCGGATAAACTGGAAGGCGCCGCCGGTATGGGCGATTCCCCTCTCCCTGTCTATCCTGCCAGGCATGCTGATGGCTATTCCCTCCGCCTCATGGATATGCTTCTGGACATATTCGTCCAGCGCCCCCGCGAGACTGTCCCAGTCGGCCACGGGAGAAGGCGTCTTCCATCGATCCCGGATCTCTGCGTTCTCATCCATCATCGCAGCCTTGATAAAGGTGCCGCCCAGATCAAATACACAGACTCTCATTTTCTTCCTCCCTTCCGCCTTTTAGCACGCCCAAACTCTACAGCCATCACCTGAAACATGCCGTCTGCGATAATCAGCGCCGACAAACTGTGACCGTAGACACAGCCTGTATCAATACAGATGCTGCCAGTCTGCGGCAGCGGGCGAAGCAAACCGACAGGAACCGCTTCGCCCCGTCCCGTCTCGTCCCGCAAAGTGACTGCCTTCATCGGCGTATGGCCATAGATCAAAAACTTACCTCCATAGGGCATGCCAAAGGCAACATTTCGATCCCATATAAACACTTGCCGTTCCGTCTGCTCCGGTCCCCGGGCCGACACTGCTGCGTGAGCACAAATATAATCCTCTGTCTCATAGTAAAGAGGCCTTTCACTGATATAAGGCAGATAACGGTCAAAACGATCGCCCGACCGGTAAAAGCTCCTCCGGGTCTTCGCCCCTCCATTGGCATCCCACAGATGCCGGTCACCGGTCTCCCACGCTTCCACAGCCAAATCTTCATGATTGCCCATCAGATAGACCAATCGTCCGTCCATCCTTTTTTGCAGCTCCCAAATCCGGTTTAACGCCAGCCGTGAATCCGGCCCCCTGTCTATGACATCCCCGATCAGAATCAGCCTGTCGCATGCCTCGTCAAGCTCAGTCTTCTCAAGCATCTCTTCGAACTCTGCATAGCATCCATGTATGTCGCCCACGATAATTGTTCTCATCCGCATCTCCTCAACAGCACCGCATACGCAACCGCCCTCTGCCCACTCATCCTCTTCGCTTCTGGTATCATTATACCAAAACAGCAAAAAAAAGCTACCTTATTTACAATTTGGACTTGACTTCAAGTCCACTCTATGGAGTATGCTATAACTATGTACGGTAAATGCCTACATCTCAACGTGCAGAAAGGAGAACAAGCGAAATGCAAAATATCAAACCAGGTTCCGGCGGCAACCATTACATTCCCTACGACGAACGCAGCGGCGAAGAGTCCATCGTCTATTTCACCAGAGATTTGTCGGCAGAAGGACTGCGCAGAATTTTCGAGCGGGTAAAGCAGCCTCTGACGGGCCGCATTGCGATTAAGCTGCACACCGGTGAGAAGCACGGCCCCAATATTATCCCCAGGCCCTGGGTGGAAAATCTGATTCAGTCAGAACTTCCCGGCGCTTCCATCGTGGAGACCAACACATACTATGAAGGAGATCGCTATACCACCGAGCAGCACCGGGAAACTCTCAAGGTCAACGGCTGGACCTTCTGTCCGGTAGATATTATGGACGAAGAAGGCACAGTGATGCTG
Source organism: uncultured Lachnospiraceae bacterium (assembly GCA_944380185.1). GTDB lineage: Bacteria > Bacillota > Clostridia > Lachnospirales > Lachnospiraceae > RGIG7193. Next base: position 58,081 of record CALWGV010000111.1, on the reverse strand, counting down.
CCGGTCAAGGACGGCAAATGGTTCACGGAAATGTCCATGGGCAAAAATATTCTGAACTATGACTCCCTCTTTGTACTGACGCATTTCAAGGGGCATGCCCAGGGCGGTTTCGGCGGTTCCGGCAAAAATATCGGCATAGGCTGCGCTGACGGACGAATCGGCAAAGCCATGATCCACACCACCCCCGGTTCCGATGATATGTGGGATATCGCCAAGGAGGAATTCATGGAACGCATGACTGAATCAGCCAAGGCAGTGGTAGACCACTTCGGCGAACACATCACTTTCGTCAACGTGATGCGCAACATGTCCGTATCCTGCGACTGCGAAGGTACCGCCGCCATGCCGGTGGTAACTCCCAACGTGGGAATTTTGGCATCCTTGGATATTCTGGCTGTAGATCAGGCCTGCATCGATCTGGTCTATGCCATGAAGAATGAAGATCACAAGGACCTGGTGGAGCGCATCGAAAGCCGTCATGGCCTGCGCCAGCTGACCTACATGAAGGAACTCCACATGGGAAATGACCGCTATCGTCTGGTCGACATCGATCACAACGATGCTCTGATCACTGCCGCAGAAGCAGTGGAGGGTGTGGTCCCCTTCCACGCCGAATAAAGACAGACGACACCGGCAAAAAGCCGTCAATAAGCAGACGGCACACCCAAGAAAAAAAGAGGATGCCTCCCTCTCCGGGACATCCTCTTTTTCTCCATTTATATTGCTATTGAAAAATAGCAGCCAAAATCTGCGCTTGCCGCGGTCTTCTCACAGAAGGGCCAAAAGCACGAAATTCAGCACAAACAGACCGGTGCACACCCAAAGGATCGGGTGGATTTTCTTTGCCTCACCTTTGCAGATCTTGACGATGCAGTAGAAAATAAATCCGGCGGCAATACCATAGGAGATACTGTAGCAAAGAGCCATGAAAATTCCGGCAAAAAAGGCCGGAATAGCTTCATCCAGCTCATTCCACTCGATTTCTTTAAAGGAAGAGGTCATCATCACGCCCACCAGAACCAGGGCCGGAGCCGTAGCCGCATAGGGTACCGCACTGACAAAGACCGCCAGGAAAGCAGACAGAGCAAAGCAGATAGCCACAACCACGGAGGTCAAGCCGGTACGTCCGCCTACACCGATGCCGGAAGCGCTCTCCACAAAGGTGGTCGTGTTAGAGGTGCCAAACAGCGCGCCGATGGAGGTGGCTGTCGCATCGGCAAACAGAGCCTTGTCCAGTCTCGATTTAAATCCGGAGCCGCTTTCCATCATTCTCTCATCCTCCTCGCTGAAGATGCCGCTGCGGCGTCCCGTGCCGATGAAGGTACCGATGGTGTCAAAGGTGTCTGAAATGCTGAAGGAGAAAATCGTAATCAGCACCAGAGGGAGCTTGGCCGGGTCAGAGAAAAGGCTCGTGATCCCGCCCTCTCTGAAAATTGCCAGAAAAGTGGTGGGCAAAGCCTGACAGGCCTCGGTAAAGCTCACCGTATCGGAAGGCGTAGTCACTTTAAAGGGAATACCGATCAGTGTCGTCAAAATGATGGAGATCAGGATTGCGCCCTTGACCTTTTTTACCAGCAGCACTACACTGATCAGCATACCGATCAAGAACACCCAAAACTGGGGCTGATTCAGCGTAGACAGAGCTGGCACGCCGCCGTCAAAATTGATAATGCCCACATTCAGAAAACCGATATAAGCCACAAAAATACCGATGCCGCCGCCGATGGCGTTCTGAAGGCTCAGCGGAATAGACTTGATAATGTATTTGCGCAGTTTGCTCACTGTCAGCAGGATATTCAGCAGACCGCAGATAAATACCATCGACAGCGCCTGCTGCCAGGTGAAGCCAAGCCCGAAGCACACCGTATACACAAAGAAAGCGTTGAGTCCCATGCCCGGCGCCTGGGCATAGGGGACATTAGCTACCAGTCCCATCACCAGAGTACCGATGATCGATGCAATGATCGTTGCCAGGAACACAGCTCCCCACTCCATACCGGACTGGGACAGAACGCCGGGATTTACCACAATGATATAGGACATGGCAAAGAACGTAGTCAGGCCAGCCATGATTTCCGTTCCCACGGTCGTTCCGTTTTCTTTCAGTTTAAAAAACTTTTCCATATTCATCCTCCATTTTTGAATGAAAATTGAGCGGGACACGGCATTTTCTCCTGCCTTGTCCCGTACGGCTGAAAACAGCATTATCGTATCACAAATTGACCGCAAGCTCAATTCACAATTTACACAAATATTTTATAAATTTTATATTTTCTTTAGGAAAATGTAGATTTCTGAAGACTAAACACCATGGAATTTGCCGCGTTCGGCGGCCACAGCGGGAACTAAAAAACCCAAAACCCGTACAATAGCAGAGGATGCGGTCCGGAAAAATCATCCGGACCGCATCCCTTGTTTTCTGCCCTGTCATATCTGGCTTTCTGTCGATATTCCGTCAGTACCCTTCCCGTATTCCGGCGGTGAGAATACATTTCACGGCATGATCTTCAGTCCCTTTGCCACGATCGTAATAAAATCCTGTACATTTGTAACCACCGTAGTAGCCGAAAGACTGCCGCGGTCCAACAGCTTATTCACCACAAACTCATCCGCATCTACCGTGTACAGAAATACCGGGCGGATGGTTCCGTCTGCCATTACGCGGAAGGAAGGTGTCATGTTTCCGGTGGCAATGGTGTGAAGCATTGTCGCCAGGCAAATCACCGTAGTCGCCTTTTTTACAATATTTCTCATGGCGCCCTGCCCGATATAGGCGTCGCCGATCACCTCAGGCAGAGGACCGTCATCGCGGATAGAGCCGGTGAGCACGAAGGGAATATCGTTCTTCACTATGCTGTACATGATTCCATTGTCGATGTGATAGTCCTCGATAAACTGTCGGATCGACCCGCTTCTTCTCACCTTGTTAATTACGTCCAGATGATTATAATGGCCGTTTGGCTGCGAAACCTGCGTATAAATATCCTGCCCCAGCGCAGTGTGCAGGAGGGCCCCTTCCAGGTCATGCGTGGCCAGGGCATTTCCCGCCAGGAGGCCATGGGCATAGCCATTTTCCACCAATGCCTGCATGGCAGCTCTGGCATCGGCATCAAAGGCAAATGCCGGTCCCATCACCCAGACAATATTGCCATGGTCTCTTTCGTGCCGCAAGAGCTCAAACAGGCGATCATAGTCCCTGGCAAAGGAAGTCTCTCTGCTCCTGCCCTGACGAAAAACAAACTGGTCCTCCGGCTTTTCTCCGGGAGCGCGGAAACCATCGCAGTGCATGTAGATTCCCTCCTCGCCTCTCTCTGTCCGCCCCAGGATTACCCGATCCCCTTTTTTAATATTGCGGTTCTCCACCACCTCCAGATGGCCGTCGTCGCAGATAACAACGCTGGAATCCATACGGCTTTCTTCGGCCAGTATCCATTTCCCCCCGATTTTAAAATATTCCGGATACATGGAAGTGCTGTGATAATTATCAGGAGCCACTCCGTCCATGTCTGCCACCGCATACTTTACGTCCGGGGCATTTTTGAACTTTTCCTGGGTAAAATCCGGGGCATAATATCTGGGCATCTCAAAAGACATTTATTCCTCCTCCTTTCAACTCAGCCGCCGCAGCTCAGAAATCAGCAGAGCGTGGCATAGATAACAGCCTTGATGGTGTGCATGCGGTTTTCCGCCTCATCGAAGACCACAGACTGTCTGGATTCAAATACTTCGTTTGTTACCTCCATCTCCTCCAATCCGAATTTCTCCGCAATCTGTGCTCCGATCGTCGTCTTGGTATCATGGAAGGAAGGCAGGCAGTGCATAAACAGCGCCGCAGGCTTTGCCAGCTCCATCACCTTGGCATTTACCTGATATTTTTGGAGCAGCTTGATTCTGGTCTCCCATACCTCGTCAGGCTCTCCCATGGACACCCAGATATCGGTGTAGATCACATCCGCATCCTTTGCTCCCTCCTGCACATCTTCCGTCAGACGGACAGTGCAGCCATTCTCCGCCGCGATCTCTTTAGCCTTGTCAATCAGCCACTGCGCCGGGAACAGCTCTCTGGGCGCACAGGCCGTAAAATTGATTCCCATCTTCGCGCAGGCTACCATCAGCGAATTTCCCATATTGTTTCGAGCATCGCCCATGAAGGTAAAATTCAGGCCTTTTAAATGGCCGAATTTCTCCTCCATAGTCAGCAAATCCGCTAACATCTGCGTGGGGTGAAACTGATCCGTGAGGCCGTTCCAGACCGGAACGCCGGCATATCTGGCCAATTCCTCCACGATCTCCTGGTCAAAGCCTCTGTATTCGATTCCATCGAACATCCGCCCCAGGACCCTGGCTGTATCCGGAATGCTCTCCTTCTTTCCCATCTGGCTGCTGCCCGGATCAAGATAGGTGACACCTACGCCCAGATCCATTCCGGCCACCTCAAAGGCACAGCGCGTGCGGGTAGACGTCTTCTCAAACAAAAGTACGATATTCTTCCCCTCCAGATAACGGTGAGGCACGCCATTTCTCTTCATATTTTTGAACTGTTTTGCCAGGTCCAGCAGATAGCGTATTTCCTCCGGCGTATAGTCTAAAAGCTTCAAAAAATGTCTTCCTCTGATGTTTACTCCCATGTTTTTCTACTCCTTTCTGCTCCGTTTACTGCACTTGCTCGCGTTCCAATGGCATACTCATGCACCTGGGACCGCCTCTTCCTCTGGACAGCTCCGAGCTAGGCATCTCAAGAACGCGCACCCCGTTTTCTTTCAGGATACTGTTGGTGATATCGTTGCGGTCATACACCACCACCGTTCCCGGTTCTATGCAGAGCGTATTGGAACCGTCGTTCCACTGCTCCCGCTCCGAAGCGATCCTGTCTTTTCCTCCACAGTGGATCATCGTCACCTGGTCCAGCTCCAGAAGCTCGGCCAAGACATCCGTCAGCGCTCCCTTTTTCTCCTCCACACGCAGCTGCCCGGCCCTGTCTCCCCGGCGAATCCCATAGATCTGCAGGCTTCCCAGAATACCTGGATGAATAACAAATTTATCGCGATCCACCTGGGTGCACACGGTATCCAAATGCATGTATGCCCGGATACTGGGAATATCCAGCGCCAGAACCGTTTCTATCTCACTGCTCTCATCCCGAAAAATATTCTGTGCCAGTATCTCAATGGCCTCCGGCGTAGTCCGCTGAGAAATCCCCACCGCCAGCACCTTTCGGCTCAGATTCAGGATGTCTCCTCCCTCGATGGAAAAGGGACCAGTCCTCTCATAGTAGAAGGGCGTTCCCGCAAAATCCGGATGATAGGTTAGAACATACTGACCAAAAATCGTCTCTCTTCTCCTGGTCTTGGAGTACATGTGATTTAAGCTTACGCCCCGTCCGATAGTGGCAAAAGGATCTCTTGTAAAATAGAGATTCGGAATGGGGTCGGTGACGAACCTTCTCTGTGTCCTGACCAGATCGGCAAGCGGACTGTATGCCCCAGGTCTCAGCTCGTTAAGGCCTACGCCCGCCATTACCTTCAGCACTAATTCCTTCTCATCCTCTATATCCATCAGATATTCATACAGCTGCTGCGAAAATCTGACGGCCGTGCTTCCAGCCTCCTCGATTACCTGACGGACGAAGGTCCCTTTCAGCTGCGGATTCCAGCGCAGCACATCCGCCGTCAGATCCTCCAAGTACAGAACCTCCACCCCATTTTCCCGCAGAAGCCCGGCAAAAATATCGTGCTCCTTCTGTGCGGTTTTCAGATAGGGGATATCGTCAAAGAGCAGACGCTCCAGCTCTTCCGGAACCAGATGCTCCAGCTCGGCACCCGGCCGGTGAAGCATAACTTTTTTTAATTTTCCAATCTCACTTGTCACACAAATCGACATATTTTCCGTCCTTTATTTCCTTTTCCCTTCGCCTGTATCCGTTATTGTCGAAGGTCTTTTCAAAGCCCGCTCCCTCCTTTGAAAAGAACATACGGCCCTTTACCCAGATTATAGCATACCGCAGGCATCCGGAAAAGATACCTTTTCTATTCTTTTCGCCGAACAAAAAAGAGATACTGCGGGGATATCTGATGCGCATTAAAATGAGGAGCCTCTTCTTCTCGAAGAGGCTCGGAAACCTATGGTGCTCATTCTATGATGCCAGAATCTCAAAGGCGAAACCTTTAGACTCCAACAGCATTCCATTTGACCGTTCTTATTTACGAATCACGCTTCATCGATGGCCTTGCCGATATCGTGACGCATGTATTTGTTGGCAAAGGTGATCCACTCTGCGGCCTCATAGGCCTTAGCTCTGGCCTCCTTCAATGTGGCGCCCTTGGCCGTGACGCCTAAAACACGTCCGCCGTTTGTCACGATGCCCTCGTCGGTCTTTTTAGTCCCGGCATGGAATACATAATAGCCGTCAGCCTCCCTGGCCGCCGCCCGCTCCAGCCCCTCGATGAGGAAGCCTTTTTCATAGCAGACGGGATAACCTTCGCTGGCCAGAACCACGCAGACCGCTGCATTGTCCTCGAACTGCAGATCGATCTGGTCAAGAGTTCCGTCAATGCAGGCTCGACAGACCTCCACCAGATCATTTTTCATCCGGGGCAGAATTACTTGGGCCTCCGGATCACCGAAGCGGGCATTGTACTCAAGCACCTTCGGCCCGTCTGCCGTCAGCATCAGGCCGAAGAACAGCACGCCCTTGAAGGGACGCCCCTCGGCACGCATGGCGTCCACCGTGGGCTGGTAGATGGTACGGCGGCAGACCTCGTCAATCTCCTCCGTGTAGAAAGGACTGGGGGAAAAGGTACCCATTCCTCCCGTGTTTAGCCCCTGATCTCCGTCCAAAGCCCTCTTGTGATCCTGGGCCGAGCTCATGACCTTCACCGTAGCGCCGTCCACAAAGGCCAGCACCGACACCTCTCTGCCGGTGAGGAACTCCTCTGCCACCATGCAGCTGCCGGCCTCGCCGAATTTCCGGTCCATCATGATGGTCTTTACCCCATCCAGTGCTTCCTCTCTGGTATTGCAGATCAGCACCCCCTTGCCGAGAGCCAGACCATCGGCCTTTAAGACTACCGGCAGACGGCAGGTCTTGACGTATTCAAGGGCGGCCTGCGCATCGGTGAAATTCTCGTACTCTGCCGTGGGGATATGGTATTTCTTCATCAGATCCTTGGAAAAAGCTTTGGAGCCCTCCAGGATGGCCGCATTTGCCCGGGGGCCAAAGGCGGTAAGCCCCGCCGCCTCAAAGGCGTCCACCGCTCCGCCTACCAGGGGATCATCCATAGCTACAATCGTCATATCGATATGATTTTCTCTGGCAAAGGCCACCTGACTGTCAAAATCCATGACATCGATGGGCACGCACTCAGCGATTTGAGCGATACCGCCGTTGCCCGGGGCACAGTAGATCTTTTCCACCTCAGGACTTTTGGACAATTTCCAGGCAATGACATGTTCCCTGCCGCCACTGCCGATTATCATTATTCTCATTGGTCTTCCTCCCGTATATAAGCCTTTCCGTTCTCCACCCGCACACAGCCGGCAGCGATCAGCCCGATCGCCCGGGGCAGGAGAATCCACTCTGCCTCCTCCATCACTCGCCGCTGCAGGATCTCCGGCGTATCGCCGTCATGCACTTCCACTGCCTTCTGCAAAAGGATCGGTCCGCTGTCCGTACCCTCGTCCACAAAATGAACCGTAGCTCCGGTGATCTTGACCCCTCTCTGCAGGGCAGCCTCATGGACCTTCAGCCCGTAATAGCCGGTGCCGCAGAAGGAGGGAATCAGGGAGGGGTGAACGTTGATCACTCGATTTTTATACTTCGGAAACATCTGAGGCGGCAGAATCACCAGAAAGCCCGCCAGCACGACCAAATCCAGCTCATAGCCGTCCAAAAGCTCCATAAAAGCCCGGTGAAACTCCTCGCGGTTTTCAAAATCCTTCGGAGAGAGAGCTACCGCCGGTATTTGGCTCTGCCTGGCTCTCTCCAGAGCGTAAGCATTTTTGTTGTTGCTGATCACCACCTCCAGGGAGACGTCCCGAAGCGTCCCATCCTGCACCCGGTCGATGATGGCCTGCAGATTTGTGCCGCCGCCGGATACGCAAACACCGACTCTCAGCATAGCTTCACGCCTTTCTCACCGGGCTCAACCCGTCCGATCACGTAAGGGGTCTCGCCGGCTGCCTTTATGGCCTCCGCAGCCTTGTCCGCATCGGCGGGATCAAGCGCCATGACCATACCGATACCCATATTGTAAGTGTTGTACATCATCTGCTCGGCTATGCCGCCCTCGCGCATCAGCATCCGAAAAATCGGCGGGATCGGATAGCTGTTCTTCTCAATGACCGCCTGCATCCCTTCAGGCAGCATCCGGGGGATATTTTCATAGAAGCCGCCGCCGGTAATATGGCTGCAGGCCTTGATATGTACGCCCGCCGCTTTCACCGCCTGCAGAGCCTTCACATAAATCTTCGTCGGACAAAGCAGCGCTTCGCCCAGGGTGCAGCCCAGCTCATCATAGCTGCACTCCAGCGCCTCACGCGTCATCGTAAACACCCGGCGTACCAGGGAAAATCCGTTGCTGTGAATGCCGGAGGAGGCCATTCCCACCAGCACATCTCCCTCCTTTACGGTATGACCGTCGATCATATCCTTCTCATCGACAATACCCACGGCAAAGCCGGCCAAGTCGTACTCCTCCTCCGGATAGAAGCCCGGCATCTCCGCCGTCTCGCCGCCGATCAGCGCAGCCCCCGCCTGTTTGCATCCTTCTGCCACGCCTTTGACGATATCGGCGATTTTCTCCGGCTCATTTTTTCCGCAGGCAATATAGTCAAGGAAGAACAAGGGCTCTCCGCCGGCGCAGGCGATATCGTTGACGCACATAGCCACACAGTCGATTCCCACCGTATCGTGCCTGTCCATCAGGAAGGCCAGCTTCAGCTTAGTGCCCACGCCGTCCGTACCGCTGACTAAAGTGGGCTTTTCCATATTCTTGAAGCTGCTCAGAGAGAACGCTCCGGAGAAGCCTCCTATACCTCCCAGGACCTCCGGCCTCATAGTCTCCTTCACATGCTTTTTCATCAGCTCCACCGAGCGGTAACCCGCCTCGATATCTACGCCGGCACTCTTATAATCCAGCATTTTACTCCCTCCTACTGATTGATTTATTTTTGCTCCATGTACTGCTGATAGCCCAGCTCAGAAAGCTTCTCTGCCTTCTTCATGACACCGTCTTTCAGACCGGCAATGTAATCCTTGAGTTTAGCCAACAGCTCCGGATCGGAGGTGGCCAAAATTTTCACCGCCAGAATGCCGGCATTGGCTCCTCCGTCGATGGCCACTGTTGCCACCGGGATACCTGTAGGCATCTGCACGATGGAGTAGAGCGAATCCACACCGCCCAGGGACTTTGTGTGCATCGGAATTCCGATGACGGGCATCGGGAAAATCGCCGCGCACATGCCCGGCAGATGGGCCGCCATCCCCGCACCGGCGATGATCACTTTAAAGCCCTTCTCCTCTGCCGTTTTGGCGTACTCATAGAAAACGTCCGGCTCCCTGTGAGCCGAGATAATCGTCATCTCATACTCCACGCCGAACTGCTCCAGAATCTGTGCCGCTTTGCTCATCACAGGCAGATCCGAATCGCTGCCCATTACAATGCCTACCTTTGCCATAGTACACTCCTCTTCTCTTCATTTCTATTCCGGTAATGGTAATCCAAACCACCCTTTTATTATTGCGGATTTTCTCTCTCCCGTCAATATCCGGGAAAAAACTTTTGTCTGACAGCGAAGATTTCCTGCCGAAACTCCTGTTCAATCTTTTCCCTCCGCCTGTCGGACCCGCTTGCCGCTTCAGCCGCGCTTTCCGCCGCTCCCCGGCGCGCCGGGCTTTCCGTCTCCTGTGAGGCAATCTGCCCCGTGTAAATCACCCGTGCCAGGCGGGCCGCTTGCTCCCGGTACACCTCCAGGGCATTTTTCTCCTCGGCCACCCGCCGCTCCTTCAGGGCGCGGTCTAAAAACAGGGAAAGCTCCCCCGGCTTTAGGCCTGCCGCCGCCCGGTTCATCAGCGTACCGGCAGGTCTAAAGCAGACCGGCGTGTACCCTTCCTGCCGCAGCAGAGCACAGATGCATTTGGCCAGCCGTTCTCTGCCCGGCTCTACCTCCACCGCAGTCAGTATCTCTGCCGCCTGGCCGGTCGAACGCTTTCCGGCTGCGCTCGGCATCACAGCCGGCTGCGGCAGGCGGATGCGGGCCTCTGCCATCCGCATTTTTGCCTCTTTTACGAGGTCCTCCTCCGCCAGACGGCCAAGACGCCCGGCCTCCCTAAGACTGTCCTCTGCCGCCTCTTTGCCAGGCGGCCATGCCAGACGATAGATGCCGTACAGATCTTCTGGTCCGGCCGTCTCCACTGCGGCCGTATAAGGACCGGCCACCAATATATTCCGCCAGAAGAGGGCAGCCGTCACATCACAGTAATCGCTGAAGTGATAGTAAAGCGCCTGCCGTACCGATTCCTTTAGCTCCTCACCGCTCTCCTCACCGCTGCGCTCCATCTCAAACAGCTGCACAATCTGCAGAAAGAGCTCCAGACAGATCACCATCTGCAGCTTTTGTCCCCACAGTCCGTAACCGCCTGCCAGTCTCCACTCCGTCAGGGCCGCCCGCAAAAGCTGGTCCAGTCCTCTGTCATCCGCACATGTCAAGCCGTCGGAGAGCCATTTCCATACGGGAGCACTCATCAGCTGCTCCCAGACCCCCTTTTGCTTTTCCAGAGAGAGATCCTCCAGAAGAAGGGCCTCTTTTAAATCGAAAATTCTAAGCGCATCCTGAAGAAAATGTGCCGTTTCCTTCAAGAAGACGCCGGCAGTCAGCCCTTCATCCCCCTGAGCAGCAAACCGGGCAAGACCTTCCCGAGAAAGCTCCAGCCGCTCATCCAGCCACTGCGGCCGGCTGTTCATATATTCCAAAATATCTGCCACTCTTTCCTCCTAATAGACCAGCCCCAGCAAATACAGAGCTGCCAGCATAATCAGCACAATCAGATGAAGAACCATCATCACCAGCGGAAAGCGGTACAGTCTTCCCAGAAGCTCCCGGTCCATCCAGGCCATCCTAAAGCCAATCACTCCGCCCAGGAAAGTCAGAAGTCCCACACAGCCCACCCAGAGACCGCTCTGCCCCTGGCTTGCCGTGGTCTGCCACAGACATACGCCGATCAAAGCAAGCTCCAGCACGAAAATTCCCAGAGAAACCAGGGAAAAAGTATATTTTCCTTTTATCATCCTTAAGACACCTCATTATACCGGACGACGGCGTATCCGTCTCCAAAGCCGGTAGCATAAAAAACCCGCAAGACCGCCCAGTGTATTGAGCAGCAGATCGTCCACATCAAAGCTTCCCACCCGCAAAAACAGTTGTGTCAGCTCGATTAAAAGGCTTAAATACAAGGACAAAAGCACAGCCAGATGCGCACGGTCCAGACTTTTAAACAGCCAGGGCAGGCAGAAGCCGAAGGGCATAAAACACAGCACATTTCCGCCCAGATTCCAGAACACGATTCGCATGCCCAGTACATCTCTGTGCCGGATAAACCGTCCAATCTCCCGAAACAGCTGCAGATTATAGCTGTACTCCCGGTCTACCTCCGTCCTCCCCAGCATTTCAGCAAAAAACATAACATACATGAGCGCCACCAGGTAAGTGACAAACAGGATAATCCCGATCAGACTCCGGCGGCGCTCCTCTTTTTCTTTAGAAAATGACATCTTTCCTTCTCTTCAGCAGCAGACTCCCATTGACAATACTGATAATTCCTGTCGCCAGTCCTGCCACCAGGACCACGATGCCTACGGCGATAGCTCCTGCACCGGTAGCGCCCATCGTCTTGAAAATTTTTTCGTTCATCGCTTTGCCTCCTTATCCGCTCTGCTCTTTTCAGTCTGCACAGCCATACTGTTCATAATATGAATCGATGGCCGCCTTTATCGAATCGTCAATAATAATCTTTCCCTTGTACGGCTGATTATACAGATGCTCAACCACTTCCGCCATGGTCACGATGGCCGCCGTTTCGATGCCATAGCGGGCGCTGATCTCTGCAAGGGCCGACTGTTCGGTCCTGCCTCTCTCCATCCGGTCCACCGACACAACCAGACCTAGGACCTGCACGTCGCCTGCCGCCCGCAAAATCGGCATGGTTTCCTCCACCGATGTGCCGGCAGTAGTCACATCCTCGATGATCACCACCCGATCCCCGTCCTTTACAGGCGTCCCCAGCAAAATTCCCTTGTCGCCATGATCTTTGATCTCCTTGCGGTTGGAGCAGTAGCCGATCTCGGCCCCATACTCATCAGCCAGAGCCATGGATGCCGTCACACTCAGGGGAATCCCCTTGTAGGCTGGCCCAAACAGAATGTCAAAATCCGTGCCAAACCGTTCCGCAATAGTCCTGGCATAATACTGGCCCAGCTTTTTCAGCTGACTGCCCGTGCGGTAATAACCGGTATTGATAAAAAAGGGCGTCTTTCTTCCGCTCTTGGTCACAAAATCGCCGAAGCGCAGAACCTGGCAGTCCACCATGAATTCGATGAATTCCTGCTTATACTGTTCCATATCCGTAAATCCTCCTGCTCTTGCGGCATCATCCGATGCCATATTTGATCTTGCCTAAAAGTCTCTACAATTCTACCATAAGGAACAGCGTTTTGCAATTTTCACTTTAAGCGGAATGATCAGCGCAGCATAAGCAGCGGAATTGCCTCTGCCAGAGAGGGGAGGACAGCGCACGCTCCTTTACGCACATCTTCCGTAGGCTGCTTGATATCCGGCACAATAATATAGGGAATACCGGCGGCTTTGGCTGCCCGTCCGCCGTTTATGGAATCCTCAAAAATCATCGCCTGCCCGGGCACAACGCCAGCCAGCGCACAGGCGTGCAGAAATATATCCGGTGCCGGCTTGCCGCAGGCCACGTCGGCACTGGTTGCCACAAAATCAAAGCTGGACAGCACACCGGCCGAACGGAGCAGACTCTCGGCTCTGTTCCTCTCGGTGGACGTAGCGACAGCCAGCCGTACGCCGGCCGCAGTCAGCGCCTCCAAAAGCTCATACAGTCCTTCTTTGACCGGAACGCCGTTCTCACACATGTCCTTTATCGCATCGGCCGTTATCTGAGACATGAGACTGCGCACCTCGTCATCCGGTCGATCACTCCGATTAAATCGTCTCATGTCCACAGGCAGAGAAGTGCCGATCACATCATAGAGCGCCTGCATGTCCACAGCAATGCCCAGCCGGTCAAACAGCTCCCTGGCGTCGTCGCAGTATCTGCGCTCCGTGTCGAACATCAGCCCATCCATATCAAAAATTGCAAGTTTCAGATTCCGGTTCATGTTTTTCCTCCTGAGCTATATGTGCTGAGACAAGTATACCTCAGAATAAAGAAAAATGTGAGTCTTTCTTTATATTTGCCGAATTAATTTCTCCATATCTGCCGGCAGCTCTGCCCGAAAACACCGGGGCTCGCCGGTAACAGGCTGACGGCAGGAAATCTGTGCGGAGTGAAGAGCCGCGCGATACATGCCCTGGCTGCCCTCTGTCCCATACAGCGAATCCCCCAGCAGGGGATGACCCAGCCAGGCCATATGGACGCGGATCTGATGGGTGCGCCCCGTATGCAGCCTGAGCCGAACGACAGAATACTCCCTTCCCGGCGCCAAGACTTCATAATCCGTGACGGCTCGATCTCCATCCGGACGGACCCGGCGCAGAATAATCGAACCTTCATCCCGGCCGATCGGCTCGTCCACTGTTCCGCGCCGGGGCTCCGGACAGCCCTCAACCAAAGCCAGATAGACCCGCTCCAATGTTCCTTCCCGGCGCTGCCGGTCAAAAGAAGCTGCCGCCGCAGCATGCTTTGCAATAATGATCAGGCCGGAGGTATCCTTATCCAGCCGTCCCACCGGCCTGACCACCAGATGCTCGCCCCGAGCGGCATAATGCCCCACCAGCAGATTGGCCAGAGAATCGCTGTAATGGCCGTGGCTGGGGTGGACCACCAGGCCGGCAGGCTTGCTGAGCACCACCATATCCTGATCCTCATATCGGATGTCCAGCGGCCCTTCCACGGGGATCAGATGGTCGGATCCCTTCTCCCCCGCTTCCAATGACAGCTCCAGCACCTCCCCCGCCGCCAGCACATGACGAACTGTAACGCGGGCCCCATCCACCAAAATACCGTCGGAACGGAATTTCATCCGGCTGATCTGCCTGGCAGACAGGGAAAAACGCCGGCGAAGGATATCCTTCACCAGCATTCCCTCTTCCTGTTTGGTTATCTCGCAGCGAATCTTTCGTTCCATGTCCGTTTCCTTTTATTGCCATATTTTTGTCTTTTTGTCCTGACCGCGCAAAAATCGGACAGTGAGCCGCGGACAGCGAGCCTGCTACCAGCGCACTCGATAGCCCTGCTCCATCAGTTCAGACTCCAGCTCCTTCCGATCTGCATCATTGTTGTCGCAGCAGGCGCAGCTTCCGTCAGGAAGCATCACCGTATAATAGTTACCCCAATAATGAAACTCGGCTCGCATCGTCATAGGTGATATCCTCCTTATCTTTGATAAGGACAGTATATCAGTCAAGGTGTCCCAAAAAACGGACTCGGTTGCCCTTCGGCAGAAAAAGGCGCGAATCTTTATCCGAATTTCTTTTCCAGCACACGGATCCCCTGGTAGAGAACGGTGGACAGCAGACAGAGAATCACAATACTCATCAGCATCCAGTCCATCCGGAAAGTCTGGGAGGAATAGATGATCAGATAGCCTAACCCTGCCTTGGCAGACAAAAATTCTCCGATAATCACTCCTACCAGGCACAGACCTACATTTACCTTCATATTGCTGATAATCATAGGGACAGATCCGGGAACGATGACTTTAAACATCACATCTTTTTTGGTCCCGCCCAACGAATAAATCAGCTTGACCTTATCACTGTCGATCTCCCGAAAACCAGTGTGAAGGGTGATAATAGAGCCAAAGACGGCCACCGAAACGGCAGCCACGATAACGGTGCGCACATTGTTGCCCAGCCACACAATCAAAAGAGGCGCCAGAGCGGACTTCGGCAGGCTGTTGAGCATAACCAGATAAGGCTCCAGTACCTCTGAAACAGAGGGAAAGAGCCACAAAAAAACAGCCGTCATCAGTCCGAAAAGGGTAACCGCCAAAAAGCTTACCAGAGTCTCCCCCAAAGTTACGCCCAGATGGAGCCATAAGCTTCCGTCCGCCATCATTTGCCAGGCAGTCAGGATAATGCGGCTGGGGCTGCTGAAGATGAAGGAGTTGATAAATCCCGTGCGGGAGGCAATCTCCCAGACAGCTAACAGGCAGACAAGCAGCAGGAAGCGCAGAAGAAGGATCTTTTTGCGATGGAAATTTCGGTCGCGCAGGAATTTCTGTTGAGCCGCGGAAATCTTATCCATATTGTTTCAGCTCCTTCCATATCAGATTAAAATAGTGGGAAAATTGTTCAGCGTTCCGCTTTTTCAGCGGAGTGTCATATTCGGCCGGGAAAGAAATCGGAATGATGCTTTTGACCTGCCCCGGTCTCCTGCTGAGAACGATAACGCGGTCGGCCATGCTGATAGCCTCGGACAGATCATGCGTCACCAGAATAGCCGTCTTGCCCTCCCGGCGAATAATCATGCCGATATCGTCGGCCACCTCCAGCCTTGTCTGATAATCCAGAGCGGAAAAGGGCTCATCCAAAAGCAGCAGCTCAGGATCCAGTGCCAGAGTGCGGATCAGCGCTGCCCTCTGCTTCATTCCGCCGGAAAGGGCGGAAGGCTTCATCCCGGCAAAGGCCGACAAACCGTAGGTATCCAGCATTTCTTCTACCCGTCTGCGCTTTTCAGGCGTCAGCTTTTTTTGTATTTCCAGGCCCAGCAGAACGTTGTCATACACCGTTCGCCATTCGAAGAGATGATCTCTCTGCAGCATATATCCGATGCCCGGCGAACCGTCGTCCGTCTGGTTTTTCCGCGCACCTGCCATGATGATCTGACCGCTCTCCGGCCGGATCAGCCCGCATATGAGAGAAAGGAGGGTGGATTTGCCGCAGCCTGACGGGCCGACAATCGCCGCAAACTCTCCGAAGCCTACCGAAAACGAAATGTCATAAAGTGCCAGCGTCTCTCCGCCCAATGTGTGGTAGGAGAAGCTTACATGGCTCAGAGATAACATTGCATCCATGGATACTCCTTTTATATTTTCTATATTCTATAGTATGGATGCAGCGGACGGATGTGAAAGGCAAAGGGCCGGGATGTTTTCTACAAAAAATCCCGGCCCGCAGCAGATCGCTTCCGAACAGTCCCTTGAACCATTACGCCTCCTGGCGCCATCCCTTGCAGACATCCACCCAGCCGGCGGCATGGGCGTATTTTTCCAGCTCATCGCAGGACAGTCTTATGGCGCTGGATGCACTTCCGCAGGCCGGATAGACTGTGTCAAAGCGTCTCAGCGACTCATCCAGATAAATCGCTTCGACAGTGTCGTTTACCGCAAAGGGACATACGCCGCCGATATCATGTCCCACCAGACGGGAAACCTCGTCGGGGGAAAGCATCTTCGCTTTCATGCCAAAGGACGCCTTGAAGCGGCTGTTGTCAATCTTGGCATCGCCGGCGGCCACCACCAGAATACACCCTTCACCAGATTGGAAAGAAAGTGTCTTGGCAATTCTCTGCTCGGCCACTCCCAAAGCCTGGGCCGCCAAGGCCACTGTGGCGCTGGAGGTGGAAAATTCCTGAATTCTGTCTTCTATATTCCACTGACGAAAATAATCTTTTACGCGATCAATCGACATAATACCAACCCTTCTCTTCAGGCAGGCGGCAGACCCTGCAGTCTGCCGGATGACTCTTCCTGCTATTTTTTTGTGGATATTATAACTCTGCCATGCGGCAGGCGGCAAGGGCTAACTGTCCGCAGCAAAGCTTGGATATTAAACAAAAAAGCCTCTGCTTATGCAAAGGCCTGCAAAGCTACTGAGGGGACTCGAACCCCTGACCTGCTGATTACGAATCAGCTGCTCTACCAACTGAGCCACAGTAGCACTCTGATCTGCCGCTCAACGCGACAAGCAGTATTATACAACAAAGAAACAGCTGTTGTCAATATACGTTTTCAAAAAACTTCCGAAACCCGCTGAGGGACAGATTCAAGCCAGGTATAGGCGGATTGTACCCGGCCAGCCTCTCTTTTTATCGAAAGACGATAAAAATAAATTGACTTTTATCCAATCTAATACTATAATAAGCTCATTCATTTGCATTTAACAAATACAGCGGGAGGTATAAGGTTATGCAGCAGAAGACGCTGGTGTCCTGGCTGAAAGCGATTATCATTGTGTTTGCGCTGTTGTTGGGTGTACTTCTGTTTTTAGTGGTTCCCACCATGGGACACAGAGCCGTCATTAATACGCCGGAGGCATCCTTTTTGTTCTGGCCCTGTCTGATTGTCATCTGGGTGCTGGGCGCACTGGTTTATCTGATGCTCATTGAAGCATGGAAGGTCTGCGTCCGAATCGGAAAAGGACAGCCTTTTTGCGCAGAAAATGCAAAATCTTTTATCTATATCGCGCAGTACTCTCTGATCGACTGCGGCCTGCTTTTCGTGGGGAATATCGTCTACGCCATAATCAATGAGTGGAACAATCTGCAGGTCTATCCGATGGGCGTTCCCATCTTCTCTCTGCTTCTCATTTTTATCGGGCTGGCGGTGGCTGTAGCTGCGATAACTTTATCCCATTTGATTTATAAGGCCAGCGATATGGACGAAGAAAACCGTCTGACGATTTGAGGTGATGAGATGGCGATACGATTAAATCTGGACGTGATGATGGCTCGCCGCAAGATGAGCCTTACCGAGCTGTCTGAAAAGGTAGGAATCACTATGGCGAACATGTCGATTCTCAAAACCGGCAAAGCAAAGGCGATCCGTTTTCAGACACTGGACAAAATATGCGAAGCTCTCCACTGCCAGCCGGGAGATTTGCTGGAATACGTGGATGACAAAGCAGAAGCAGCCATAGAGGAGCAAAAAAATGCTTAAAAGGGAAGATATTCTGTCTCTGGGCTATCTGGCTAAGGCACGGTTCAACGGCTCCCACCGGGGGATGCGTTTTATGCTGGAGAAAGGGGACAGCGGATTAGAGGTATGGGCCTGGCCAGAGCCCTTTGCCTTCGACTACACACAGGAAGAAAAGTTCAGCTGCCGGTTTTCCTTCGATGAGGATGGCCTTGATCAGGCGATAAACTGGCTCAATGAAGTCTACGAAAAGATAAAAGTCAGGTGAGAGCCTGGCTTTTTCTCTGGGCAGATCTCCATTTGACGCCAATCAGGCTTCGTCATATCCGGCTCTTCCGCCTCATAGACTATACCAATCATCCTTGACGGAGCCTGCCATGCCCTCCTCTCTGCCCAGCTGGAAGCACAATCCTATACTGACCGGCACCATCGCCCTTACTCTGGCCGGTTTTTTGAGCCGCATTATCGGCTTTTTTTACCGTATCTTTTTGTCCCAGCAGATTGGAGCCGAGGGAATAGGCGTATATCAGCTGATCACCCCCGTTTTCAGCATCTGCTTTTCTCTGTGCTGCGGACCGGTCCAGACAGCTATCTCCCGATATGTGGCGGCCCAGAATGTAATTCCCCGCACAAGTTCAAAGGAAAGCAGACTTGGGACAGGCAAAGGCAGAGAAGGTTCCCCGGAATCTGTCCTTCTGGCCGGTCTTCTTTTGTCCTTCTCTCTGGCCTGCGTCTGCGCCGTCATCCTGTATGCGGGCTCCGAGATTATTGCCGACCGCATCCTGCTGGAACCCCGATGCGGCAGTCTGCTGCGTCTGATGGCGCTGACCGTTCCCATAAGCTCTCTGCACTGCTGCATCAGCGGCTATTATTACGGTCTTCAAAAAGCCTATATTCCTGCCTTGGCCCAGCTGGCTGAGCAGGCAGTCCGGGTCATTTCTGTCTTTCTGATCTCCTCTGTGATGACAGAACAGGGGCAGGAGGTAACAGTGACTGTGGCCGTATGGGGCATGGTCTTTGGCGAATTTGCCTCCTTGTGCTTTTCCGGCACCTCCTATCTGATCCGCCGCCAAAAAGGCAGAGAATACCATTCCCCTTTTCTCTACCTGCCCAAAATTCTCACGCTGGCTCTGCCCCTTGCTGCCACCAGGCTGTGCCTCAGTCTATTGCAAAGTGCAGAGGCTGTCCTGATTCCCAGCCGCCTGAAGCTCTATGGTCTGACTGATACGCAGGCACTGAGCATTTACGGCGTGCTGACAGGTATGGCTTATCCTTTTATCCTCTTCCCCTCAGCGGTGATCAACTCCGTCTCCGTCATGCTTCTGCCGGACATGGCCCAGTCTCAGTCTATGGGAAACCAGCAGCGCATTGACCTTACCGCCAGCCGCACCGTCACCTGCAGCCTGTATCTGGGGATTTTATGCACCGGACTTTTTCTCTTTTACGGTACAGATATGGGAGAAATTCTTTTCTCCAGCACGCTGGCAGGCAGCTACATTACGACCCTGGCCTGGCTCTGTCCCTTTCTCTATCTTTCCACCACTCTGGGCAGTATCTTAAACGGACTGGGACAGACCCGGGCTACCTTCGGCCACAGCATCGCCTGTCTGGCCGCTCAGCTGATCTTCATTTTGATACTGGTGCCGCTCATCGGCATCCGGGGCTACCTGTACGGTCTTCTCTTCGGAGAACTTCTGCTCACTGTTCTTCACCTTGCCGCAGCCAGCCGCCTGGCCCGCATACATTACAGCGCATTTCATCATCTGCTGCGCCCTCTGGGCGCTCTGGGAATAGCCGCTTTCGTCTCCCAAAAAATTACCGAGGCGATAATCGCCCCGGTGATCGCCCATCAGGTCATCAGGCTGGCCCTATCCTGCACTCTGCTCGCGCTGCTCTACGGTCTCCTCCTCTTAGCCAGCCGAAAGAAACGGTAAGGCAGTTCAAAGACAATTACGATGGCCAGAACAATAGCTACCGCGGCCTTCACTGCATCAAATCCCGTCGCCAGAGAAAGCGCAAGCTGATCTGTCACCAGGTAATAAGCCGTCCAGTATATCCCGGCTCCCGGCACCAGGGGAAAAATACCGGAGATCAGAAATACCGTCACCGGGCATTTCTCCCGCACGGCAAAAAAGCGAGACAGGATAACTACCAGCACTGTGGCCAGAAAGGTAGCCTCTGCCGCCGTACAGATACCCGAGTCATACAAAAGCGCATAGACAAGCCATCCCGCTCCGCCGATGAGCCCGCAATAGGGATAAAATTTTTTAGGTACGCCGAAAATCAAAGAAAAAGCTACCGTTCCCACGGCTGCCGCCGCCACTTCGCCTGCCGCGTTCATAGCATTGCCCCTCCTGTCAGCCGGCGGTACAGTGTAAACATCACTCCCACGCCAATGGCAATGCAGAGGAAGACCAATATAGCATCCAGAAGCCTCACTGCTCCGGAGATATAGTCTCCATCCGCAATATCCCGAATCCCATTGGTAAAGGGTACACCCGGCACCAGGGGGATAATAGAGCCGATAATCATGTGATTCAAATGTTCGCCAAAACCCAGACGATAGCACAGAATGCAGATGAGCGTCACCAGGGCGCCGCCGCCGATATTTCCCACGATCTTAGACAAATGGGGGCTGCTCACCCTGAGCACATAGACATACAGGATGAGACCGGCCGCAAAAGCAGCCGCGCTGTCCATCAGACTTCCGCCGAACAGATAGCAAAAACAGCCGCTTCCCACGCCCGAAGCCAGTATCTGCATGAGCTCCGATTTGCCGGGCATGTCTTGAATCTGTCTGAGTCTCGCCTGCACTTCACCGATGGTAAGGTTTTTTTCCTCCACCTCCCTGGACAGTTGATTGACCGCCACCACCCGATCCAGCCTGGCTGCTCGCACCGGAATATGCTGGACCTTGGCAAAGGTCCTCTCCTTTCCGTCTCCGCCGGTGGCAAATATTCCGTTGCTCAGGACAAAAAAGTTGTCTGATTTTACTCCGAAATGGCGGCAGATCCGGTCCATTGTCTCCTCCACGCGAAAGATCTCCGCACCGTTTTCCAAAAGGATATGGCCAGCCTCCATGGCCGTCTCCAATACCATGCTCTCATCTGCCATCCCCGTCACGATCTCGTCCGTTTTCATCTGAGAAAAACACTCCCGCTTTCTTTTTAGGGCTGTCCGGCTTATCTTTTCAAAAAGCGCCGCCGGCTTTTATTTAACAGCTATACGGTATCACAGATGGCCGTTTTATTCAAGTTGATTCTCATCACATTTTCCGGCCTTATTCCCGCGTTCTGCGCTTTCCAAAAATAGTTGAAAACCTTTTCGCTTTGGGGTACTATGTAAGCAGAGGATTCAAATAATAATTTTCATGGAGGAAGAATACCTATGAATGATCAGACAATGTGGGCGTTAGTTAAAGAGCAGCCGGCGCAGGGCCTCTGGATGAAACGCGTGCCCATTCCTGAGGTTGGTCCCAATGATGTAAAGATCAAGATTCACAAGACTGCCATCTGCGGCACAGATGTACATATCTACCAGTGGAACGAGTGGGCACAGCACACCATCCCCATCGGCCTGACGGCAGGTCACGAATACGTAGGCGAGGTGGTGGAGGTAGGCGCCGGCGTACAGGGCTACCATATCGGCGACCTGGTATCCGGCGAGGGTCATATCACCTGCGGCAAATGCCGCAACTGTCTGGAAGGCCATAAGGAAAACTGCAAGGACGCCAAAGGTGTAGGCGTCAACCGCAATGGTGCTTTTGCTGAATACCTGGTGATCCCTTCCTCCAATGTATGGCCCTGCAATCCGGCTATCCCCGAGGAACTCTACGCTATCTTTGATCCCTTCGGCAACGCCACCCACGCTGCTCTCTCCTACGACATGCTGGGAGAGGATGTGCTGATCACCGGCGCAGGTCCCATCGGAATTATGGCAGCCGCCATCGCCAAATTTGCCGGCGCAAGACATGTGGTGGTGACGGACATGAACCCTTACCGCCTGGATCTGGCCCGCAAACTCGGCGCCACCCGGACGGTCAATCTGAAAGACGAAAAGCTCCAGGATGTGATGAAGGTCATCGGCATGACCGAGGGCTTTGATATCGGTCTGGAAATGTCTGGAAGCCAGTCCGGCCTTTCCGACATGATTCACAACATGAAGCACGGCGGCAAGATTGCCCTCCTGGGCCTGCAGGGAACCAGAACTGTGGTGGATCTGGAGACCGTGATCTTCAACGGACTGAATATTCGCGGCATCTACGGGCGCAAGGTCTGGGATACCTGGTACAAAATGTCCACCATGATCCAGGCCGGCCTCGACATTTCTCCCATCATCACCCATCGGTTCGATATCCGCGACTATGAGAAGGGATTCGAGGCCATGATTTCCGGCCAGTCCGGCAAAGTGATTTTGGACTGGTCTCACATCAACGACTAATCAGGAAAAGGAGACGAAAAATGGCACGTAAAGACGATATTTTGAGCATCTATGCAAAAGAAGTGGACGATATTCGGGCCGCAGGTCTGTTCAAGGGGGAGGCTCCCTTTGTATCCCCTCAGGGCGCCCGGGTAAAAATGGAGGATGGCAGAGAGCTGTTGTGCATGTGCGCCAACAACTATCTGGGGCTGGGTGACAGTCCCCGCCTGATCGAAGCGGCCAAAAAGACCTACGATGAAAAAGGCTTCGGCGTGGCTTCCGTGCGCTTCATCTGCGGCACCCAGGATATCCACAAAAAGCTGGAGAAAAAGATTTCTGATTTTCTGGGGACTGACGACACAATTCTCTATTCCTCCTGTTTCGATGCCAACGGCGGTTTGTTCGAGACGATTCTCACCGATCAGGACGCAGTAATCAGCGATGAACTCAATCACGCTTCCATCATCGACGGCGTGCGGCTGTGCAAGGCCAAACGGTGCCGCTACAAAAACAACAGCATGGAAGATCTGGAGGCTAAACTTCAGGCAGCTGACGCCGACGGGGCCAGAATCAAACTGATCGCCACCGACGGTGTCTTCTCCATGGACGGCATTATCTGTAACCTGAAAGGGGTCTGTGATCTGGCGGACAAGTATCACGCTCTGGTGATGGTGGACGACAGCCATGCCGTGGGCTTTGTGGGAAAGCATGGCCGCGGCACGGCGGAATACTGCGGCGTGGAGGGACGCGTGGACATTATCACCGGCACCCTGGGCAAGGCCCTGGGCGGAGCTTCCGGCGGATACACCTCCGGGCGCAAGGAAATCATCGATTTGCTGCGCCAGAGAAGCCGCCCCTACCTGTTCTCCAACTCCCTGGCTCCCGCCATCGCCGGCGCAAGCATCGAGATGTTTAACATGCTGGAGGAGAGCACCGAGCTTCGCGACCATCTGGAGGAGATCACGGCATACTACCGCAGTCAGCTGGTGGAAAAAGGCTTCGATATCATCGACGGCGTCCATCCCTGCGTGCCCGTAATGCTCTACGATGAACATCTGGCAGCCGAATACGCCGCCAAAATGATGGAAAAGGGCGTCTACGTGGTCGCTTTCTCCTACCCGGTAGTTCCTAAGGGCAAGGCCAGAATCCGCACACAGGTCTGCGCCAGCCATACCAAGGAGGATATCGATTTCGTTGTCAAGTGCTTCTGCGAGACCAGAGACGAGATCGGCAGATAAACAGCAGCCAAAGGATCTGGATATCTTAAGAACCGACACGGCTAGGCCGTGTCGGTTCCTTTTGTCTCTTTCCTGTTTTTGCATATTTGCTGCCATGTTTCTACTATTGTTCACATAAACCTGTATATTCGCTCCTTATTTTTTCTTGCGTCCGACCCGCTGCGCTGCTCTGGCCGTGTAAAACCCGATCCAGGCAAACAGCACCATCACCGCCAGATAGTCCAAAAAGAAGAAAAGGAGCGGCTCCTCATAGTCAAAAAACACAAACCTCGTCCGGAGGAACATATAGTCCGGAATGCTGCGGGCAAAAAAAGCATAGATTCCGTACAAGGCTATGGCTGCCGCCAAAATACGCAGAATCCTGGCCCGCACTGCAGATGGCTGCACTATTCGTCTGCCCATGGCCATCATCCCATTCCAGTGAATTCCCAGATGAAACGCCATCAATACAAAGCCCCAGTATGCTCCGATCAGATGGGCTACTCTGCCAAAACTGCGCCCCCCGTGAATCGGAAGAAAGGCAAACACATGGCGGGACATAATCAGCGCACCGGCTGCAGAGCAGCACATAGTCAAGAGTACCAGACCAGCCGAAACAGTCTGCAGGGCACGGTAAGGGGTATATTTTCCCCGAAAAAGATTTTTCGTCCATCGCCGGTTCACTGCATGGTGAAGAATAAACAGGACAAACATGGCGGTTCCAATCCACTCGTGGGCAAAGCGTCCCAAAAGCTCAGAAGCCATCAAAAGCATCAGGAATACTGTCATAGCACAGTCCACAACAATCCGGATCATCGCTTGAGGTCTCATCGGCCTTTTCTCCTTTTTACAGGCGGCGGACCAAACCGGCCAGATTTTCCACCACGGCAGGATCGCGGTGATTGAAGAAGGCGCTGGTTCCCGTATCCAGCCCGGCAATCTGCGCCATGTCCTCTTCATCCAGGACAAAATCGAAGACATCAAAATTCTGTTCCATCTGCTCCCTCTTTGTGCTCTTGGGGATACAGACGATTCCTCTCTGCAGAAGCCACCGCAGCACCACCTGAGCCACACTCTTTCCGTATTTTTCTCCGATATTTTTAAGGGTCTCATTGCCAAACAGATTATTCTTTCCCTCGGCAAAGGGCGCCCATCCCTCCATCTGCACGCCCTTGGACTGCATATATTTCTGTGCCTCTGTCTGCTGGAAGAATACATTTGCCTCCACCTGATTTACCGCAGGCGCCACATCATTAAAAGCAATCAGATCGGCCAGCCGGTCGGGATAAAAGCTGCACACCCCAATGGCGCGAATCTTTCCCTCGCGGTATAACTCTGTCATGGCTCTCCAGGCTCCATAATAATCATTCAGCGGCTGATGGATCAGATAGAGATCCAGATAATCCAGCCCCAGCTTTTCCATGGATCGCGCAAATCCTCTCTTTGCCCCCTCATAGGTGGTATCGCTGATCCACAGTTTGGTTGTGATAAACAGCTCTTCTCTGGGCACACCACAGCTGCGGATCGCCCGTCCCACAGCCTCCTCGTTGCCATAGGAAGCCGCCGTGTCGATCAGCCTGTACCCCACGCTCACCGCGTCTTTCACTGCCTGCTCGCACTGTACCGGATCCTTGATCTGATATACGCCAAATCCCAGCTGAGGCATTTTTACTCCATTGTTCAGTGTCACATATTCCATATCGATAATCCGCCTTTCTGGTAAATTTTTTACATCTTTTTGTCTGCTTCCCGACCGCTCTGCTGCGCAGCAGTTCCGTCATCCGTTTTTTCTCTGGCTGAGTATCCAGCGAATAATCTGCGGATCGTTCAGCGCCGCCATGCCCGCCGCATGATAGCTGTAGAGACCGTAAGCATTAAAATATTCATCGGGGCGCAGATCCAGCCTCAGCAGATTGTCTATCTCTGTCTCGCCCATTCCCTGCGCTTCATAGCTGTCCCGCAGCCCCTCATAGGCTGCCACCGCCCGGTCTCTGCCATAGTAATCATCGCTCTGGGCCATCAAAATATATACGGCTGTCCCATTCTCTGCCGCCGTATCAAAATTACCGTCCCACTGGGAACTTCCGTGAAGATAAGCGGCAAACAGGTCCGCCCGCATTCCCATGACTCTTGACATGGTTTCGCCGCCTGCCGAATACCCGGCTCCATAGACGCGGCTGCGATCCACCGCATAATTTTCCAGGAAATACTCCGTCAGCTCTATCGTCTGCCTGGCCGATTCCTCTCCCCATCCCGTCAGCTGCGGTGAGAGGATAATCAGCTCATCGCTGGCCTGCGCCCAGGGGACCACCGTGTAGTCGGCATAAATATTCACGCCTCTGTCGCTGATATTGTCGGAGAGCAGCAGCCCATTATAGCCGGGAAGGGTGACAACCATCGGATAGCTTCCCGCCGAATCATAGTTCTCAGGCAGCCTGTAGCTGTAATGGATCTCTCCATTCTCTCCTTCCAGCACACTGTCCACCACAAAGCCTCGCAGCTGAGGCCAGGAAATGTCCTCCCAGCCGATCGCAGGAAGCTCCCCTGCCGGCTGAATCATCCGTCCCTCCGGATTTACTGCATCAAAATTTTGGGTGAGCGTAAGCTCTGAATAGTCCAGTCGGCGTTCCGAATGAGATCCGCTCCACAGAACCGTCCGCCCCGCCGCACTGTCCGCGCGCCAGGCATCTCCGGACTCGGGATCTGGATTTTCCTGAGGGGCCAAGCGAACGACGACATAGCGGCCCGCTGCCTCTGCATCCGCAGTATCTTCCCCGCTGTCCGCCTGCCCGCGCCCGCCGATGGGATCTGTTCTGCTTATGCTCACGTCTACTACCGCCCTGGATTCTCCTCCATCGGCAAAGGTATAGAGTTTCTGCACCTCTTTTTCCAGCAGAACAATCTCATCTCCATAAGTAATGACAAAACTGTCCAGCATCGGGGACAGGGAGGAATAGACCAAAGCCTGAGCCTGTATATTCTGAATTCCTGTACTGCTTGTCCCGTCCGTCGTCTCCTCACCCGCTTCCTGTGCCATTTTCTCTGCCGTCTCCGTCTGCTCTCCGGCGCCTGTCTCCTCCGCCGATCCCTCTGCCTCCGCCTGCAGCTCTCCCTGCGTCTGCATATCTGCTGCTTCCGCACAGGCTGACAGAAAAAGCATGGACAGGCATAGAGCAACCGACAGGACCGTGCCGCCAAACCGCCTCATCGTCAATACCCCAGCTCTCTGAGCCAATCTGTCACATCCGCTGCGGCCTCGGCCACATCATTTTCACTGACAGTAAAGCCATCCTCTTCCACCCGGGCGTCCGGCTCCAGTTCTTCTATAGTGCTGATCGTATCGGAAAAACGGCTTCCGTTGTGAACATTAAAGGGAATCAGTGTCTTGCCGGAAAAATCATATTCATCAAAAAAACTGTACAGGGCCATGGGCATATCATACCACCAGGTCGGATAACCAATAAATACCGTGTCGTACTGATCTAGATTCTCAATATGGGAGGTGAGTTCCGGCCTTGCTTCTTCATCCTGTTCCTCCGCCGCATAGTCGATCAGCTCTTCACCATTGGCCGGATAAACCTCGGCAGTTTGAATAGCAAAAAGATCGCCTCCCGTCTCCTGTGCAATCATATCCGCCACCGCGCGAACACGACCTACGGCCGTCCCGTCTATAGTCGTATAACTGGCAGACGAAGCTGCATCCACACCGCTGTTTTCTGCCGCCGTGAAATAGACGATCAAAATATTGCTGCCGCTCTCTGCCTCTTCCTCCTGATTCTCGGTGACTGTCTCCGACTGACCGGCTGTCTGCTGCGCCGCAGTATTCTCAATCGCCTCGGCAGTGTCCTCATGTACCGCCAGACTCTGTGCCGTCTGGTCTTCTCCATTGTTTCCCGCACTGCAGGCTCCCAGCAAAAGAGAAAGCATTGCCGCCGCCATGACTGTAGCCGTAATTCTCTTTCCTTTTTCCTTCACTCTTTCCCCCACTCTTCTCCGCATTTCTCTATCCTTTTTTTCATGTTATCTTCCTCTGCTCCTCTCTGTATATATTCATCCTGATTTCAGGCCCTGCACCCATGAAGTAATCTCCCCGGCTGCGCCCGTTATTTTATGGATTTTATTATAAGCAAAACGAGACCTCCGAAGAAGTCTCGTTTCGTTAGTCAGTGTTTACCTGCGGGTAAGGACATGCCCTTTTTGATTTTTCCGTCAAATGAGGCAGAAAGCGGCAGGGGGTATCCGCCTCAATACCCCTCGCATTTCTGCAGCACCTCCTCCACATTAACCTCCACCAGAATAATATCGCTGCCGATCTGACGCACACAGCGGAACGGAATCACATATTCCGTATCACGGCCAAAAATACCGCAGATATGACCGGGGCCGGGGACAATAAAAGCCGCAATGCATCCGCTGGGAAACTCAAACACCACATCGCTGACAAAGCCGATTCGGCGGCAGTCGCAGATATTGATAACTTCTTTCTCTTTCAGATCATACAGACGCAATGTGGCACCTCCGCCGCAGCTTCTTTCTATCATTCTATGCAGCTGCCGGCTCCAAGGTTACCCAAACCCATCGCCTTTCTTTTTGCAGGACGCTGCGGTCTAAGAGATCACGCCGTAGCCTCCTCAAACTGCGCGTTGTACAGCTGCGCATAAAAGCCATTCTTCGCCAGAAGCTCTTCGTGAGTTCCCTGTTCCACGATGTCCCCGCCTCGCATCACCAGGATCAGATCCGCATCCCGTATCGTAGACAGGCGATGGGCTATGACAAAACTGGTCCGTCCGCGCATCAGATTATTCATCGCCTTCTGAATGCGCTGCTCCGTACGGGTATCCACCGAACTGGTGGCCTCGTCCAGGATCAGCACCTTATTGTCCGCCAAAATGGCTCTGGCAATAGTCAGGAGCTGCTTCTGCCCCTGGGAGACATTGCTGGCCTCCTCATTGAGCTCCATCTGATAGCCTCCTGGCAAAGTCTGGATGAAATGATGGGCATGAGCTGCCTTGGCCGCTTCGATGACTTCCTCATCGGTGGCGTCCTGCCGGCCATAACGGATATTTTCCATGATAGTGCCTTTGAACAGCCAGGTGTCCTGCAGTACCATGCCAAAGGCCTCCCTGAGCTCGCTGCGGTCAAAATCTCGCACATCATAGCCGTCAAGGAGAATTCTTCCCGCGTTGACGTCATAGAAGCGCATCAGCAGCTTCACCATGGTGGTCTTACCGGCGCCGGTAGGCCCTACAATCGCCACAGTCTGTCCCGGCTCCACCCTGGCACAAAAATCATTGATAATCACCTTGTCCGGCGTATAGCCGAAACGGACATGGTCAAAGATTACCTGTCCCTTCAGATCATCCACCGTCACCGGCCGCTCGCGTCTTATCAGCTCGCCCTTTTCATCCACCGTCTGCTCTGCAATCATCGCGTGATGCGCCGTTTTTTGTTCCTCTTCTTCCTCCTCCAGGAATTCAAAGACTCTCTCGGCAGCAGCAGCCATGGACTGAAGCATATTGGTCACCTGCGCGATCTGATTGATAGGCTGTGTGAAATTGCGCACATACTGGATGAATGCCTGGATACTGCCCACAGTGATGGCACCGGAAATAGCCAGAACACTTCCCGAAACCGCCACGCCGACATAGCCCAGATTTCCGACGAACTGCATAATCGGCTGCATCATGCCGGAGAAAAACTGGGATTTCCAGGCGGACTGATAGAGCATCTGATTATCCCGGTTAAAATCTTCCAAGACCTTCTCTTCACGATTAAAGGCCTTCACCACGTTCAGCCCGCCGTAGACCTCCTCCACCTGGCCGTTGACATGGCCCAGATAAGCCTGCTGATCCCGGAAAAATCTCTGCGAATGCTTCATCACAAACATGATCAAAATCATGGATACAGGCAAAATTACCAGGGCAATCAGGGTCATCAGAGGACTGATCGAAAGCATCATAATCAGCACACCGATCATGGTCGTCACCGAGGTAATCAGCGTGGTGATGCTCTGATTCAGGCTCTGGCCCAGAGTGTCCACATCATTGGTGATGCGGGAGAGCACTTCACCGTTGGTCCTGGACTCAAAATAGTTCATCGGCATCCGGCTGATCTTCTCTGACAGCTGCCGGCGAAACTCATAGCTGACCTTCTGGGAGACACCGGACATAATCCATCCCTGAATGAAAGAAAAGACCGCGCTCAGCGCATACATTCCCAACAGGAACAGGAGAATACGGCCTACCTTTCCAAAATCAATGCCGCCCAGTCCCTGCACCTTGAGCACCAGACCGCTGAACAGTTCATCGGTTGCCTGGCTTAGGATCCTGGGGCCCAGAATATTAAACACTGTGCTGCCTACGGCAAACACCATCACAAAAATCAGGCCGACCCGATAGGACGCGATGGTCCCCAGCATCTTACGGATTGCCCTTCTGAAATCCTTAGGCTTTTCCCCTGCCCCCCGGCCGCCCATGCCATGAGCCGGCCGTCTGGTTCTTGTCTGCTCGCTCATTCTTCCCGCTCCTTTCTTTCTGCCATCCGAGCTTCTTTCTTTCCGATCACTTCCGGCCTTTTCTGCCCCTCATTGACCTGCGCAGCGGCCTCTCTCGTCTCATTTCTCTGGATTTCGCCCTTTTTAAGCTCCTCCTCTGACAACTGTGAACGTGCAATTTCCTGATAAGCCGGACAATTCTGCAAGAGCTCTTCGTGGGTTCCTTTTCCGACAATTCGACCGTCATCCAACACTAAAATCTGATCTGCATGCAGAATAGTGCTGATTCTCTGCGCGACAATCAGTACAGTGGCATGAGCCGTTTTTTCACTGAGAGCCTTTCTGAGAGCCACATCCGTCTTATAGTCCAGCGCGGAAAAGCTGTCGTCGAACAGATAGATCTTGGGCTGCTTGGCGATGGCTCGGGCTATGGAGAGTCTCTGCTTTTGTCCTCCGGATACATTGGTGCCGCCCTGGGATATGGGACTTTCATATTCGTCGGACTTGGCCGCGATAAATTCCGTAGCCTGTGCAATCTGAGCCGCTTCCTTCATCTGCTCATCTGTGATTTCAGGTCCGCCGAATTTTAAATTGGACTCAATGGTACCGGAAAACAGAATTCCTTTCTGCGGTACATATCCCAAAAGCTCCCGAAGCTCAGCCTGCGAAAGCTTTCTGATGTCGACGCCATCTATGGTAATCGACCCTTTCGTCACATCATAAAAGCGGGGAATCAGGTTCAGCAAAGTAGATTTGCCGCAGCCGGTACTTCCAATGATCGCCGTGGTCTTACCGGGCGATGCCGTGAAAGAGATATCGGACAGCGCATTTTCATCCGCACCCGGATAACGGAAATTTACATCATGAAAAACAAGTTCTCCGCTCCATTCCTCCTTATCTCTGGTCACCAGCTCTGCCGAGGGAGCGTCCTCAATCACCGGCTCCGTCTGGAGCACTTCGTCAATTCTTCCTGCCGCTACTCCGGCGCGGGGAAGCATGATGGATACCATAGTCAGCATCAGGAAGGCACTGACGATCTGCATTGTATACGTGATAAAGGCAATCATATCGCCCACCTGCAGATTTCCCAGGTCAATACCCCGAGCACCCACCCAGACAATAAGCACCGTAATTCCATTCATAATAAACATCATCACCGGCATCATAAAAGTCATGACACGGTTGGTAAAGAGCTGCGTTTTCATCAGATCCCGATTGGCCCGATCAAAACGCTGTTCCTCATACCGCTCCCGGCTAAAGGCGCGGATCACCGGCAAGCCGGTGAGTATTTCTCTGGCCACCAGATTCAGCCGATCCACCAGCTCCTGCATCTTGCGGAATTTCGGCATGGCCACCTGCACCAAGACCAATACCAGAGACACCACAGCAGCCACCGCAACAGCGATAATCCACTCCATTCCCGTGCTGGTCTGTGCCACCTTGATGATGCCGCCTATCCCCAGGATCGGAGCATAGGCAACCATACGCAGCAGCATAACCGATACCATCTGTACCTGCTGAATATCATTGGTACTGCGCGTAATCAGAGATGCCGTGGAAAAATGGTCCAGCTCGGTATGGGAAAAAGAAACTACCTTAGCAAAGATCCGGCTGCGCAGACGCATACCGACACTGGCCGCCGTGCGTGCCGCCAGAAATCCCACCAGAATTGCCGTGGCCATAATCAGGATGGAAATCCCCAGCATCTGGGCTCCCGTCTTCAGCAGATAATTGGTCTGTATCCTCCCCATGTCCATGCCAATCGCCTCATACTCAGCCTGCACATAGAGAATTGCCCTCTGGCTGATCAGCGTATCTGACATATCGCCCATCTGTTCTCTCACTGCCTGGCGCAGTGCCGTCACCGTCTCATCGGATAGTCCCTGGCCGGTCCCGCCAGTCAGACCGGCAAGCATCTCTTTCATGTCGGCAGAAACGTCTTCGCCTCCTTCTGCCGCAGTCTGAAGGGAGGAAAGCATTACCATGGGAAAGGAAAAGCAATTCTCCAGCCGGTCAAGCGTCTCTCTGCCGTCGTCCGCCAAAATATACAGAGCCTCCTGTTCCAGAGCAGGGTAATTTCCCACATAGTGCTCCCGCTCCGTTTCATCCAGCGTATCTGTACTTATCCTCCGGTAAGCAGCCTGTACAGTTTCCCTTTCCTCCGAGGTCATCAATCCCGTCAACTGCTCCCACTGAGATTCACGGACTGCCTCAGGCACTGCCCTCTCAATTCCCCCCTGCTGTATGCCCACGTCCACAATACTGGAAGTATAGCTGGGCAGGGAAAGATCTCCGTAGGCTTGCAGAATAAGCAGCAGAATAATGGCAATGACTGATGCTTTGGACTCACGCAGATATTTCAGTATTTTAAGCATCCTCGTTCTCCTTTTCCTTCATAATTTGTGCAGACATATCCGATACGGATATATTCCCTCTCCCCCTGCCGGCCTCTTCATTTTCTGCATTCTGTTCATCGATAACGGTCTGCATCACATCCACCAGCCGATTCATCAGGTAGATCAGCTGTCGCAGATCCTTTTCCCCCATACGGGTCGCCACCTGGCCAAATTGCTCTCTGATCTTCTCTTTTCCATTTGCCAGTACGGCTCTTCCCCTGTCTGTCAGGCAGATGAGTACATTTCGTCGGTCCTTCGCATCCGCAGTTCTCTCGATGAAACCCTTTGACTCCAAGGAGCGAAGTGTCCTGGAGAGAGCCTGAGGAGATGCTTCCACCAGCTCTGCCAGTATCGACGCTCTGGCTCCTTCGCCGCCATGCCGCTTATCCCAGCGTTCCAAAGAGGCCAGAGCGACAAACTCTCCGCGATTCACCGCGCTGTCCGTATGGCTCAGATGAAGACGGCCGAGCCGTCTGAGCGTCTGCATAAATTGCCTCTCTATCTCCCGTTCTTCCATTTCATTCCCTCCTTTTGCAGGGATGCCAATTATTTAACGTCGTTAATAATTAACTGTGCGAATTATTTTACTACGGCTTTCTTCTCCCGTCAATAGACTTGCCAAAAATTTAGATTTTTTTCATAATATCCCTTCCCACGGCAAAAACAGGCCCAATGATCTGACATCAGGCCTGCTCTTTTACCTTCCCCTTTTCGTTTTTCACTTCTTCATTCGCTGACAATCCGATAGTAGACTCTGGCCGTCATGGCATACACTATCGCATATAATAGGCCAAAGGCCAGCACGGTGACCACTGTGGTTAAAAGAAACAGTCCTACATCGTTCAGATTAAACAGAGCGATGAGACGAACAATAATCGGAAAAGCAAACGCCACATGAATCACCGCCGTGACAAGAGGCAGATAAAACACGCTGAGTACCTGGCTGCGAATCGACGCTCGTACCTCCCGGCGGCTTAATCCTACTCTCTGCATGATCTGATAGCGTTCTCTGTCGTCATAACCCTCTGAGATCTGCTTGTAATACATGATCAGCACCGCGGCCATGCCGAATAAAAGCGCCAGAAAAATCCCCAGGAACAAAAGGCCGCCATTCATTTCATAGTAGGAGGCCATGTTGTCATAGCGATTCTCTATCCCTCCCTGCGGGATACCTGCCTCTGCCAGCAGGTTTGCCATCTGGCTCTGCACTTCCTTGACCTGTGCCTCGTCTCCCAGATCAAAGCCGTAGACATAGCGCAGCTGGTCCGAAGCCGGATCGCAGCCGTAGAAAATACTGTCCTCCACTCCGATCTCCCTGTCCACAGCTGTCTTGATCTGCCCCAGCACTCCGTCATCCTTCACCAGAATCACATAGACATCAGCCACATTGTAAGAATCAGTGAGCACAGCCGGATCCACCCCCGCCTCCTCAAAAGTCATTCTGTCTTCGATCTGGAAACTCAGACCTGACACACCAAGAGTGTCACCCGGAATATCCTTTCCTCGATACAAAAGGTACACCTGATCTGTGCCCAGGGTCTGCACAAGCGCCTCATCCGTCATCTGCCGAAAATCCTCAAGCCGCATAAAATGGGCTTCCACACTGACTAACATGTCCTGCGCACCCACGGGCCCCCTCAGATTGTTTCCTTCCCGCACCATTACCCCGCCCATCTCGCGATAACTGATCACATCCTGGGCAGCGAGACCGTTTTCCTGCAGATATTGGCTCACCCTCTCCTCGTAAGCGTCAGCCCGGTCCTCCGTCGTCTGCTCAGCATAGACCATCAGCTCTCGCGGATATTGGCTGTGAATCATATTCTCGCTGCCCGCATACAGGGCAACCGTTGCAGACAGCATGACCAGCACCATTGTGGACAGAATGCAGATATTGGCAAGCCCCACCGCATTCTGTTTCATCCGATAGAGCATACCGGAGACAGAAATAAAATGGTGCGTCTTATAGTAATAGTGTTTTCGTGAACGCAGAAATTTAAGCCAGGCGATGCTGCCCGACGTAAACACCAGATATGTTCCGATGATCACCAAAATTACCGCCACGAAAAACAGTGTCAGGGCCGTGATCGGCGACTCGGTGGTGAGTGAAATATAGTAACCGGCTCCCAGACAGAAAACACCCAGAGTTGTCATTAAAAGCTTTGTCCTGGGCTCCTTCTCGCCTGCCTTCTGCTGCTGCAGAAGCTGCACGGGACTGGCCAGATGAATCTGGCACAGCGCATTCAGCCAGGTAAAGAGAAAAATCAAGCCAAACAAAACCACACAGCTTCCAAAAGCGCTCCACGAGACGTAGAAACCGAGCTGCACCGGAAAATCCATCAGCCTGAGCAAAAACAGATACATAAGCTTAGTCAAAAGCAGACCGCCGCAAAACCCGGCGGCAAGACCGATAATCGCCACAAACAGCGTTTCCCACAGAAGTACCCGTCCCAGATGTCTTTTTTCCATGCCCAAAATATTAAACAGAGCAAATTCCTTTTTTCTCTGTTTAATCAGAAAACTGTTGGTGTAAAACAAAAAAATCACCGCAAACAGGCCAACTACAAAAGTTCCAAACCCCATAATCATCGAGACGACCGTGCCGCCTCTTAGGTCCTGAATCCCAGGATTATCCGCCATGCACTGAAAGCTGTAATACATGAGCACAGTCCCGATTACGGTTAGAATATAGGGAATGTAAGATTTTTTGTTATTTAGGATGTTCTGCAGAGCCAGACGAAAATAAAAAAAACGCTTCATGACTGCCTCCTCTCGCTGCTCGTAGCTATAGTCGTCAGCGTGTCTGAAATTCTCTGATACATCTCCTCACGCCGCAGAGATGCTCGATACAACTGATGGAATACCTGACCATCCTTGATAAACAGAACTCTGCCAGCATGGCTGGCAGCTGCAATAGAGTGGGTTACCATCAAAATCGTCTGTCCATCACGGTTGATGTCGGCAAACAGCGACAGCAGCTCCTCACTGGCCCGTGAATCCAGGGCTCCGGTGGGCTCATCAGCCAGCAAAAGGCGAGGAGCGGTAATCAGTGCTCTGGCCGCCGCTGTTCTCTGTTTCTGCCCGCCTGATATCTCATAAGGGTACTTCTTCAGAATATCCGCGATCCCCAGACGATGAGCCAGCGGAGTAATCTGCTTCACCATCTCCTCATAACTCTTTCCAGCTAACACCAGCGGCAGAAAAATATTGTCCTGAACAGAAAAATTGTCAAGCAGATTAAAGTCCTGAAAGACAAAGCCCAGATTGTCCCGGCGAAACGCTGAGATTTCTCTCTCCTTCAATGCGACAAGGCTGCGTCCCTCCAAAAGGACTTCGCCTACCGTCGGCTTGTCAAGAGCCGCCAAAATATTGAGAAGCGTAGTCTTCCCCGATCCGGACTCTCCCATTATCGCCACATACTCCCCCGCCTCCACCGAAAAACTCACATCCTTTAATGCCTGTATTTTCGCTCCCCCCAGACGGGTGGTGTATATTTTTTTAAGATGCGATACTTCCAACAATGCCATATTTGTTGCCCTCCTATAATGATGAGAACAGTATAACAAAAAAGGAAAATGTTCTGCCATAGCCGCAGCTTACATTTTCCTTCTTATCCTTACATTTTTGTAAGATTGCATCCTGCCTGCGCCCAAATTCCTCCATCAGGCAATCTTATTCTCTATCTCATCCAGCCTTTTCTGCATGCTCTCCACCAAACGGAGAAGTAAGGTCAGATTGTCATTATCCAATCGATCGAGTCGGTAAAACTGATACATCTCTTCCTGTTTTTTTCTGACCGACTCTATCTGCGCCCCTAAGTAATCCTGCGTACGGGCAAGCTCATCCAACAGAAAGCTTTCTGTCTGCTGTGCCCTCTGCTCAATCCGATCTGACAATTTGGTCTCCGTCTCGTCAATACGGCCTGTCAGTTTGATCTCCGTCTCGTCAATACGGCCTGTCAGTTTGGTCTCCGTCTCATCAATACGGCCCAGAAGCAGGGTCTCTGTTTTCTGCGCTCTTTCTTCGATCAGCTGTGCAATCGCTTCCAAATCTTTTTGTTCCAGCATTGCTCCTCCTTTTGCCGCCCTCAGGATCTTTGCTCTTTATTATCATTTCTGTTACTTATAGTATAAACGTTTTTCTGCCGCTTGTCGATACTTTTTTGATACTTTTTCGCATTTTCAGGAAACCTATTTATTCCCATCGTACGGCAACTGAATCCAAATCCATCCAAACCCGCGTGCCTTTCCCCTCTTCTGATTCAATTCCTATATCATGAGACAATTTCTTCATTATACGCTGACACAGATACAGACCAATACCCGTAGCATTTTTGTCCACCCTGCCATTCAGGCCAGTAAAACCCCTCTCAAAGACTCTCGGCAGGTCCTCTGCCCGAATACCAATCCCCGTATCTTCAATAACCAAACGGCAAGGATAACCGGCATCCAAATATATAGAAACACCGCCCTGCCGCGTGTACTTAAGAGCGTTGGAAAGTACCTGCTCTATAACAAATTGCAGCCATTTGCTGTCTGTCAAGACTCGAGTGGCAAGAGGTTCATAGCCAAGAGTCAAGTGACGATGAATAAAAATACGGGAATATTTCTTCACCGCTGCCTTCACAATTTCATCCAGATCATAGCGATGTAAATCCAGATCCGCCCCCATATCTTCCATCCGCAGATATGTGAGCACCATCTCTGCATACTCCCGAATCCGAAAAAGCTGCTGGCTGAGTTGGCTGCGATCCAAATCACTCTCCGCCTGCAAAAGCATATCCATAGCCGCAATAGGCGTTTTAATCTGATGAACCCACATGGTATAGTATTCCAGCATATTGCTTCGACTGTAAGCCGCTTGCGCTCGTTCCGTCAGACGATCACGCTGAAGAGAAAGCACCAATTCCTGATATGCCCTCTCCAGTGCATCTCTTGGCGGCGGCAGATGGTCGCCGACCTCCTCCATTTGACTTTCCAGCCATCGCAAAGTATCCCACCGTCTTTTGTAATTTCCATAATCCAGCGCCAGAGGAATCATCCCCGCCACGAGGCATAATATAAGCCCATATGCCAATGCCTCCAGGGGCAAACGATACAGGACAAAGATCAGAACAAAAATCACAAGGCAGAAAATTAGAAAGGACAGTATCCTCCTCCTGCCGTTCAAATAAGCCGTCAGGACATTCATCCCATTTCCTCCCCCGGTAGCTCCTCACCAATCTGATAACCCATTCCCTTGCGGGTAATGATCATATCCATCAAACCGGCCTCCGCAAGCTTTTTGCGCAGCCGATTGATATTGACTGTCAAGGTATTGTCATCCACAAAACTATCGGCATCCCATAGGCGCTCCATCAATCGGTCTCGGCTCACCGCCCGTCCCTTGTTTTCCAGCAGCACCTGTAAAATCCGATATTCGTTCTTTGTCAGCTCCATTTTCCTGTTTTGATAAGTGAGGGTTGCCGAGTCCATGTTCAATATCGCCCCGCGAAATTCCAGCAAATGACTCTGCCCTGCAAAATCATAGCTTCGCCGGAGAAGCGCCTGTATTTTAGCTGTCATTACATTGAGGTCAAAAGGTTTGGCGATAAAGTCATCCCCGCCCATATTCATAGCCATGACCACATTCATATTGTCAGATGCAGATGAGATAAAAATCACGGGAACCTTGGACACTTGCCGAATCTGCGCGCACCAATGGTAACCATTATAAAAAGGAAGCGTCAGATCCAAAAGCACCAGCTGCGGACCAAACTGCGCAAAATCATGCATTACATGCTGAAAATCAGAAACGCAAAAAACCTCATACCCCCAACCACTCAGATGCCGTTCCGTGACACCGGCAATGATTTCATCATCCTCCACAATCAGGATCCGGTACATGTCCGCCTACCCCTTTCCTTTTCCCGTCTTTATTTTAGATTTTAGGCGATTATCTGCCGCGAAGCTTTCCCTTTTCTTCCTTAACGCCAAATATTTATCCAGCATCTCCCGATCACGAGAATCAGGCACTTTTCACAGCGAAAGTTGACCGCCTCTTCCGTCATCTTCAGCCGCCTCTCCCTCACGGCAAATTGCCGAGCAACATCTTGCCTGCCGTTATTGTAACACAGCAGCCAATATCTGAGAAGTATTCAAATAGCAATCATGTATGGAGCGGCCCATGACAGTATTGCAGAAAAACAAAAAAAGACAGGAAATATCATCCTGTCTCTCTTTACACGAGCTGACGAGCAGATTCGAACTGCCGACCTCCTCATTACCAATGAGGTGCGCTACCAACTGTGCCACGTCAGCGTCTTTTGTGCTGTCTCGCTGATCTCTCAGCGCCAGCAAGGAATACTATACACTATTCCTCGGAAGTTGTCAACAAAAATTTCAACTTTTTTTGCGTGTAATTTGAGGGAAACTTTAGTGCAGCTTTGCAATTCATTTTTTTGAAAAGCCGGAAGGGACAGGCAGAGATTCCCTTGCCTGTCCCTTCCGATCATCATCAGATTCCCAGATAATCTTTTACGATCTGGTTCATGTTCCAGGATACCCAGGAGTTGGTATTATAATAATTGGATACGTCCTCCGTACCTCCATTGGCAGTAGAATCGCGGAAGCCTGCCTGCATTTTATTGGTCAGACACACAAAGATGTAGTTGTGATCCGGATCCGCATACACTGTCGTACCGGTAAAACCGTCGTGGCCAAAGGCATTCTCTGTGGCGCTCTCACCCATCCAGCTCTGGTCCAGCTTAAATCCATAGCCGAATTCCTCCGACAAAACCGGATTGCCGTCCTCATCCGTATGATTCTCCTGATAGGTGGTGTGTCTCGTAGTAAACAGCTCCACCGTCTCAGGGCTGTACAGGCGCACGCCATTGTACTCACCGCCATTTAACATGCACTGCAGCAGGATTCCCAGATCGTGGGCCGTAGAGAACAAACCTGCATGACCGGCTACTCCCTGGCCGCCCATACCGGCATTTCCGTCATTTACCTCACCGATCAGCGTATAATCCCTCCAACCGTCAAATTCTGCAAATGCCTCGGCATCCTTCTCACAATCGTAGCCAATGCCCGGCCAGTTCACTTCATCTACCATCCGGTATTCATAGGGATTGCCCAGAGAAGTCGCTGCAATCTGATCCTCGGTAAAACCATTCTCCAAAGGATTGTAGGTGGTGGAGGTCATTCCCAAGGGCTCATAAACATTTTCCTTTACAAATACATCCATATCCTGACCGGTGACAGCCTCGACAATAAAGCCCAGCGTCATAAACGAGAAATCCGAATACATCGGCTCGGATCCATCCGTCTTAAATTCTTCCACCAGTTCCAGATTCTTGATGTACTCCAGCTGCTCCTCCTTAGAGTCGCAGTACAGGAAGGTCGCCTCCCACTGCGGGAGTCCAGAGGAATGGGTCAGCAGCTGGGCGATAGTAATATCTCCCTTTCCGTTAGCCTCAAAGCCCGGGAGATAATCTGCCACTTTGTCATCCACACTGATTTTCCCCTGATCCACCAGAATCATAATGGACTGAGTCGTGGCCATCACCTTGGTTACCGATGCCAGGTCAAACAGAGTATCCACCGTCATCTCCCGAGGATTCTCTGTCTTTACGTAAACCGGATTGGCATAGCTGGAACCCTCTGCGTCATAGTCCGCATCGTAATAATGGGCATACCCATAGGCCTTCTCAAAAATAACCTCTCCGTCCTTCATCGCCAAAACGACAGCGCCCATGCCTTCGCTTCCATGGGGATAACCGGCGTCATTTTTCAGATAGCCGTCTAGCTTATTGTTCCAATAATCATCCATCTGCTCTTCCAGGGAAGCTGCCTCAGCTTCTGTCGATGCTTCCATCGTCTCCTCCTGCGCGGAAGCTGTCGTCTCCGCAGCCGCAGTCGGCGCTTCTGTGGCTGCAGCGCCGGTTGTAGTCTGTGCATCACCACCTGAGCATCCCGCCAGCGTCAGCATACACGCAGTCATCAGCAGGGCAGAAGCTTTTTTAAAACGTCTCTTCCAAACCACCAGTTCTTTTCCCATCTAGATATCCTCCTCATATCATTTTTATTTTTCAGCATACCGCTGGGATGCGGCAGGCATGAAATTCACGTCTTCGGGCAAATCTTTTCTCTCGTCAGAATGAGTTTCGCAGAACTTTCTTTGTACAATATTTTGTATATTGAGGTTAAAAAAATATCTTCTCAGTTGGTGTCAAAAATTTCTTTCCCTCGGATAATACATCATGTCGGCTTCTGCCCCATCAGCCCCGGCATCGCATGATAGATACTCAGCGAGCAAGATCTGCACCTTGGCCGTAATGCCGCTGACTGCGTATATTGTTTAATATACAAAATAATGTATTTTGTTCATGTCTATAGGCTATCATTCTTTTTTATTTTTGTCAAGCAAAAAATAAAATTATCTTTTCCTCTTTATCCTTCCCACAATCGCCAGCAATGCCAGATCTGCCAGATGAAAACCTCCGGCCAGCACAAAGGCCGTGTGATAAGTTCCGGTAAAATCATACAGATAACCGACCAGTGAAATTCCGACTGCACAGCTGGCGCTTCCGGCGAAGGAGATTATCGGATAAGCGCGGTTGTAATGACATGTTCCGAAGCATTCTTTCGTAATCAACACCAGTCCCACGGCAGATACCGAGTAGACAAAGCCAAAGAGAAACGCACCGGCATAGAGAAGCAGCTCCGTATGCACAAAAAGCAGCATAATCACAGAGAGCATGTGAAGCACAATCATAAAAGCTGAGGCTTTCATGGCTCCCAGACGGTCTGCCAGTTCTCCGATTAACAGCTTAGAGACGA
The DNA here is from genome assembly GCA_944380185.1 of uncultured Lachnospiraceae bacterium. GTDB lineage: Bacteria > Bacillota > Clostridia > Lachnospirales > Lachnospiraceae > RGIG7193. Next base: position 16,645 of record CALWGV010000111.1, on the reverse strand, counting down.
TATTTCCCACCATGCAGCAGGACAGCATCATGGCGCCTACGGAAGCCGGTTGGCCCAGGCTCTCCGCGAAACCGGGAAAATGCTGAGGAAGACAAGTGATCGCCGTGTGCAAAATTCCGACAATCAGCAACGCCACGAAGGGAAGAGAAAGATAATGAAAAGAAGTCTTCTCCTCTTTCTTTTCCTTTCCTTCTCCTTCCTCTTTTTCGCCGTAAGGCGCAATCCCCATGCTTTTCGGTGACAAAGTAAACGAATAGAAAAAGGCAGGCAGACAGAAGACAACAATCAAAATTCCCATGACCATATACCCTGTTCTCCACCCGGCCCTCTCAATAACCGCGGTGAGCAGGGGCGAGCAGACGGCGCCGGCAAGCCCCCCGAAGCTCATCACGATACTGGTAGCCAGGCCGTGACGGGTATGAAACCATTGATTGAGCACCATAGTCAGAGCCACCATGCCGTAGGACGCACTGCCAAGTCCCCGCAGCGCCCCCAGCAAATAGAATGCCGGTATGGAAGAAAAGAAGGACATCAGACAGGTAGAAATCCCGGCCAGAAGGATGCCGCCCATCAGAAGTGGTTTAAATGTTTTTTCCTTCATCAGAGCGGGGACAAAGACTGCCGCCACAGCAGACACAAAGGAGGCAATCGTTGCATGCATGGAAAAGCTTCCCCGTAAAATGCCCAGATCGTCGGCAACCGGCGCATAAAAAACGCCCACCGAGTTGATGCAGATTCCGACCGAGCTAGCAGCCAGTCCGCACAGGACTGCCACCACACACCAATGCTTTTTTCCCTGCACTGCCATTTTGCTGTTCTGTCTGCTCATACTATTCTGTCTGCCCATATTCCTTGTCCCCTTGTTCTAATACCGATTATGATTCTGTTTTCAATTCTTTTTCTCTTTCCGGCCTGCTTCGCTTATCCGACATTCTTTTTGCTCTGCCCCGAAAGTCTCCAGGGCTCGCCCGGCGCCAGCACATGGAGACGGCCCGGATTAACAATCTCTTTTGCAAGTTTTTCCGGATCCCCATTGAATTCCGCCATGGCGGGGGCGTTCACACAGCCCCAATGAATCGGTATCAATTCCGCCTCCGGATAGGCGGCACACAGTCTCACCGCTCCCGCAAAACCAATATGCCAACGGCTATCCGAAAAGTCCAGCAGGATCAGATCCGGTTCAGGCATACAAAGCTGCTCTTCCATAAGCCGTGAGTCCCCGACCATCCAAATGGATCCATCCGGCGTATCCAGCCAGTAACCGCAGTAGTCCTCCCGGTGAAACAATCGTGTGGCATGCTTTTTACTCTCATTCTGCCAGGCATGGTCCGCCGGAGTGAGCGTAATTCGAACCGGGCCTGCCGAAAAAGAATCGCGGATGTCATGCCCTTCGGCCTTGATTCCCTCCTCCCTCAGCAGTTCTGCCACATAATGAGGGCCATGGAAATGGTCGCAGTCTGCCGCCAGCTTGCGGCAAGTAATCCGGCTCAAATGATCATTATCGCAATGGGTGATCAGCACCGCGTCAAGATGTCCTACCTGCTCTGGAATAATAGGCGCCTCCCGCAGTAGCGGCATATCAAATCCCTCCAGCAGCGGATCGATCATCAGGCAAGTGCCGCGTGAATTAATCAGAGCCCCTCCATTCCCCAACCAGTAGACGGTTGTGTGATCACTCTCACCAAATGCCTCTGCGGCAATCGGAACAGGGGCTGGTGCTGCGGCCTGATACATTTCTTTCTTTTCCGTCTCCATCTGCTTTCCTCCTATAATTCCAGCGTGCGATATCCGTAGGGAACCGGATTCTCCTTGCGTTTAAATTCAGCCCCCCTCACTCTCCATCTATCTTCTTTTTCCAGTTCCAGCGTCAGAATTTCATTATAGAACTGGGAGAATTTATTCTGCGAGCCGAGATGCTTGTTGCCGGTGTTAGCCGGATACAGATGTCTGGCCTGAATGCAAACATGGCGGTCGTCCCGATAATCCACTTTTTCTATATGGATACTGTATTGGTTCTGACTGTAATAGCTTTTGTCCTTCTGCAAAAAGGCCTCCGTTTCACCGATTCCCTCCATGCCGTAGAAGTCTCCATCCACACCGGCTCGTACAATTCTGATATCCTTCGACACATTTTCCCTGAACATTTCAGCATCCATCGTATCTACCGCCCAGAAAAAACGATAAACCGTCTGCTGGGGCTCATCCGGAAGACTGCCCGCCCGCCGCAGCGGACGATTATCAATAAGACGGAATGTTTTCTCCAGGGGCAGCCATTTGCCCATAGTGAGAATCGTATTGCCGGAGACATACTCCAGGTCAAACTGCACCGGTTCTGCAGCCTTTCCTTTTTCATCCAGGACAAAACGGTATTTGCCGCCAAAGAGAAAAGGGAAAAGCTGCTGCTGCTCATCGATGGCAAAGAGATGATGAGCAGTGGCATAGAGTACGGACTTTTCTCCTTCCTTTATTTCCATGCAGTTAGTCATAACGGCGGTACGCACATTATACTCTTCCCCCATGCTGAGGAAGGATGTGAAATCTTCCACCTTTATCTCTCTGTCTTCCCTGAACATATTCGCCCTGACACTTACCGGGCAGCCCAAGAGCTCCTCTCCCTTTCTTCCGTCCATCAGCATCGTCAGAAAATCCGCAAAAGCCGCTTTACTGTCTCTCATTCTCCCCACCTCCCATCAGGTACTCATGATATTCCAGACAGTTTTCCCCCACCGGAATCTGCTGTGACAGCGGTTCTATGCGGTAATTATACATCTTCCACCTGCCGTCCTCTCGTCTGGCAAAAATGTAGTGCATGGCCGTTGAAAACACCGAGCAGATATTTTCACGGGTAAGCATCCCGTTTTTCAGCCGGTGCTCTTCGCCGCGAGGCATGCAGGCCAAGGCTTTGTCTCCCTCGATTTTGACCGAAAGCATCCGGCAGGCGTGCATCATTTTCGCCTCCTTGTGATATTTATCCCGAAGAAAATCGCTGACGCTTCTGTGCCCCAGAAAATCCCCGGGTTCCAAAGGCATCTCGCCGTAATTTTTCCGGTGAGCAGAGCCGTTGATCATGAAATCCTCCGTCACAAAATCCTGAAGGAAGTGAAAATCTCCATGATCAAAAGCAAAGGCATACTGGTACATCAGCTCGAAGATCTGCTCTTCATCACTCTGGGGTTCATCATCTTTCGGGATGACCAGCCAGGGATTATCCAGCTCCGCATTGATCATCGGCTCATGACCGCAATATCTCGCATAATCCATCAGCGTCCAGTGTCCGCGGACAAACAGGCTGTTGCCTGCCTCATAGCAGAGGTCAAAGCGTATATGGCACAGCTTCCACGCGCCCTCTTCACGTCTGAAGCTGTTGACGAACTCACCTCCAAATAAAAAAGGATAAATCTGTTCGCCGTCATCCACAGCCCGCATACATTGTACATAGGCCGATTGCTGTCCTCTGTCTTCCCGGCTTCTCGCCGCAAAGTTCCAGACCGTGGCCCGGGAGATATCGGTTTTCGGTCCCGGCCATTCCAGCCCCTCTCTCATTTCTTTCAGGCCCTTCATATGTCCCACTGTGCTGAAATCGGCCAGGCAGTCCTCCGTGCAGATTTCTTCCAGGCAGTCAAAATTATTGCCCCGCAAAGCTTCCACAAACCGCAGGAAGATACGGTGCATTGCCCGGCGGTTTTCGCCTGAACAGAATTGTTCATATCGATCTTCCATTTTCTCCTCCCTCTACTCCTGCCCGTCAAGATCTTCTCCATTTGAGGCAATTACTTTTTGGTACCAGTAAAAGCTGTCTTTGGGATAGCGTTTTCCCGTTCCCGTACCGTCATCGTTTTTATCCACGTAGATCAAACCATAGCGCTTTTTCATTTCTCCGGTTCCGGCGCTGACCAGATCAATAATCCCCCACGGAGTATATCCGATCAAATCCACACCATCCTCTTCCACTGCCAGCTTCAGCTGCTCGATATGAGCCTTCAGATAGGCAATCCGGTAAGTATCGTGAACATGACCGTCCTTTTCCAGTTGATCTGCTGCGCCCAATCCGTTTTCCACAATAAAAAGCGGTTTCTGATAGCGATCATAAAGCGTATTGAGCGCTATGCGCAGCCCAACCGGATCGATCTGCCATCCCCACTGACTTGCTTTCAGATAAGGATTTTTCACTCCGCCCGTCATATTGCCGGCCGCCCTCTCCTTACCCTTTTCTACGCTCGAAACATTGGACTGATAGTAGCTGAATCCGATGAAGTCCACGCAGCCTGCGCGCAGCTCCTCCTCATCTCCCGGTTCCATAGATGGGGTGAGTCCATACCTTTCCCAGAATTTGCGGGCCTTCGCGCTGTACCCGCCTCTGACCTGCACATCGGAATAATAGTAATGCCTGTCCATATCCTGTATCTGACAAAGTACGTTTTCCGGCCTGCAGTTTTCCGGATAACTTAAGGGATAGGCCATCATCATTCCGATGCGAAAATCCGGATTGATCTCATGGCCCAGACACACGGCCCTTGCACTGGCCAGAAGCATGTGGTGCACCGCCTGATACACCTCCTTTTGCGTCAGGCCGCGCAGACCGCTCCCTATCTCAGGGTGGAAGGACATAAAATTGATTTCATTAAAGGTCAGCCAGTATTTTACCTTGTCCCGATACCGGCGAAAAACAGTCTCGCAGTACCGGATAAAAAATTCAATGGTTCTGCGGTTCAGCCAGGAATTATACTTCTTCACTAATCCATATGGCATCTCAAAATGAGACAGGGTGATCACCGGCTCAATGCCTGCATTTTTACAGGCTTCAAATACTTTATCGTAGAATTCCAGTCCAGCCTCATTGGGCTCCTCTTCATCTCCCTCCGGAAAGATTCTGGTCCAGGCTATACTGGTGCGAAAGCATTTTAATCCCATCTCTCCCAACAGCCGAATATCTTCTTCATAGTGATGATAGAAATCAGAAGCTTCATGGCTGGGATAATCGTACCCCGGGAGTACACCATCTGTGTACTCCCGTTTCTTGGTCAGCGAGCCTCGCGTCAGGCAATCTGCCGTCGATACACCCTTGCCGTCCATATCCCAGCCGCCCTCGATCTGATTGGCCGCTGCGGCTCCGCCCCACAAAAAATTTTCTTTCATATCACTTGCCGGCCTCTCCGGCCTCCTCCTCTTTTTGGCACAGATTTTTGTCATATGCTTTTACAAAGGGCAGCCAGATCACCAAATCAACCAGGATCAGCACAACATTCAGGATCGCCGCCGGTATCGGTGTCGAGCTGGACAAAAGAGGGTAGAGCACCGGCGGAGTAGTCCAGGGCAGCACCGTGCCGGTGAAACGTCCCACAATCCCGCTGGCGATGGCGCCATAGGCCAGAAGATTATTGACGATGATGCTGAAAACCATCGGCAGGTACAAAAGCGGATTGAGCATAATCGGTGTGCCGAAGAGTACCGGTTCGCCAATCCCGAAAACTGCCTGAATGATAGCCAGCCGTCCGACGCTTTTCAGCTGACGGCTGCGGCAGTAAAACACCATCAGAATGGCAGGAATCAGCAGGCAGCCGGCCATGCCGGGCAAAGTCAGATTGAAGTACTCCTGCGTAATGATATTGGGAATCTCTGCTCCGGAAGTGTAGGCTGCCAGATTTTCTGCGCTGGCCGCCAAAAGCATGGGAGTCAGCAGATTGCCGATAGTTCCTGCGTGAAGCCCGCACCACATGACGCTGGCAGCCAGAACACAGATCAGCGTATGACCTACAAGAGACAGTCCCACATTGGATACCGGCACCTGCAGCACTGTGTAGATGATATTGTGCAGGCAGCCAAAGGTGCTGTTTTCCAGCACGGCATCCAAAAGACCGGCAAGCGCCACCAGAATCAGTCCGGGCACCAGAATCTTAAAACTGTCCTCCACAAACTTCGGCACGGTATCAGGCATACGGATGCAGATGTTTTTTCGGATCATAAAGCCCATCAGCCTGGGCACGGCAATGCCGATAATCAGCGCGCTGAACAATCCGCTGGTCCCCATCCAGGCCGTAGGGAGTCCATCCCAGTTCATCGGCGTCAAAATCAGAAAGGTCGCAATGGAAATAGGAATACAGGCTACGCTCTCCTTGAGTTTGAGCTTTGTCGCATATATATAGGTGAGAACGGCTACCACATACAGGGAAAACATTCCCAGGGTCACCAGCTGCATCTTATCGCAGATCGATACCAGATAAGGAATCGAGGTCACAATGGACTGCCAGGGGCCCACATCCAGATAGGCGATCAGACAGCCAAAGGAGCCGATCAGTATAATAGGCATCACCGCCTGCATAGTTTCACTGATCGCAGCGATCGCCTGAACTGACATCAGCTTTTCCGACATCGGCGTTAACACCGCTGAGATTTTGTCCGTAACTTTTTCCAGCATTGATTGTTTTGTACTGCTCATATGTATTACCCCTCTTGTAAAATTCTCCTCAGCCTGATCGGCTCTCCCGGCGCGACAATCCTGACCCGGGAAGGATTTTTCACGTTTTCAAGCAGATCCATGGGATTTGCATTGCAGGCTGTGATGTCCGGCCGGTTTACCGAGCCCCAGTGGATCAGTACCAGCTCGGCATTGGGATAGGCTTCCGCCATTCTATAGGCGCCTGCCAGAGTGATATGCCACTCGTTGTCGGAAAAATCGAAAAAAATCATATCCGGCTCCGGCATATGAAGCTGTGCATCCAGCAATTTAGAGTCTCCCACATCCCAGAAGGTGCCGTCCGGCGTCTCTATATAAAAGCCGCAGTAATCTTTCGGCACATAGAGGCGCTTGTCCTTGTACCTCGGATCTTCATTCTGCCAGCAGTGGTCAGCCGGTGTCACCAGGATATCCATCGGACCAATGGCAAATCGATCCCCTATATCATGCCCCGTCCCATGTATCCCCTCTCTGCGCATTTCCTCCGCCACATACTGTGTGGAATGAAACTCTCTGCATCGGTCAGCGACGGCCAGGCAGGTGGGCACACTGTAATGATCCCGGTCAATATGGGTGACCAGCATTCCGTCCAAAAAAGGAATCTGCTCCACCGTGATGGGAAAGTCAATAAGCATCGGCATATTGGCATCCTTCAGCATCGGATCGATCATAATACAGGTTCCATGGCAGTTGATCATCGCCGCTCCGACTCCCATCCAGCGGATTGTCGTATCCTTGCTCTGTGCAAAAGCTTCTTTTCCAAAAAACTGCGTGTTAGGCGCTCTTCTGATCTTCGATTCCATTTTCTTCCTCTTTTCTGAGCAGCTGATTGTCATATCCTTTCACAAAAGGATAGTAAACCAGAATGCCAACGGCCATGGCGATCAGCTGCATAATCACTGCCCTGACCGGTGTAGAACTGGACAGAGCCACGTTCAGGATCGGCGGAGTCGTCCAGGGCAGAACAACGCCGGTAAAATATCCCACCAGCCCCGATGCAATGCCTACATAGTAAACGATGTACGTCGTAATTGTGCTGAGCACCATAGGGATCACCATCATCGGATTGAGCATCATCGGGAAACCAAACAGAATCGGTTCTCCGATACAGAATACCGCCGGAACAATGCCCAGTTTCGCCACGCTTTTCAGCTGTTTCGATTTGCAGAATACCAGGGCAATAATGCAGGGCAGCAAAAGATTTGCGCCGCCTCCGAACTTGCCGGACTGCATGAACGAATACTCAATGATATTGGGCAGCGCCTCCCCCGCATTCCAAGCCTCCAGATTTGCCGCGCTTGCCGCAAGGGCCAGCGGCTGAATAAAGGCAGAGATCGTCGAAGCGTGCAGGCCCGGCCACATGACCAGTGCTCCCAGACAGCTGATAAACACAAAGCCGCCGAAGGACAGGCCGATTCCCTGAAGCGGAATCTGAATCGTAGAATAAAAGAAGGTCTGAAAACTGGTATAGCCCAGCAGCGTAAAGCAGTAATCAATGATTCCCGCTACCACACACACGACGGCAGCCGGAAGCAGAATGCTGAAGCCCTCTTCTACAAACTTCGGAACGGAATTAGGCATACGGATCCGAAAGTTTTTATCCAGCATAAATTTTACGCTCTTGGGCACCAGAATTCCCACAAACAGAGCCAGAATCATTCCTCTCATGCCCAGAGCGCTGGAAGCGATATTGCCGTCGACCACCTCCGACAAAATCAGGAACACCGCCACCGTCAGCGCCGTGCAGGAAATATATTCCTTCAGATTTATCTTCCTGCAGTACAGATACGCCAGCGCGATCAGCATAAGCAGCGTATAGCCATTGGAAGTAAACATGGTGACCTTCTGGCATATGGACAAAAGTCCCGGAATCGACTGGACAATGCTCTGCCAGGCACCTATATCCAGGCTGGAAATCAGCGTGGCAAAGGAACCCACAATCAAAATCGGCAAAGTGGCCTGCAGGGATTCGGAAATCGCTTGCATAAAGATAATATTCTGCAGCTTAGCTCCAAACGGCGTCAATACCTTCTCAATTTTTTCTGAAAACTTTCCCATTTTATCTTTCCCCCTGTTTACTGATGCCTTGCGATTTCGTCCTTTGCATCCTGGTATATCTTATCTCCGTTGAGCATGCCGTAGGCCTGGGTATCAATTACCATAAACGGCACGCCCTTGTCGGCATACTCTTTTTCAAAAGCCGCTTTCTTGAATCGGATCTGCGGCCCCAGAAGAATAATATCCGCTCCGTCGATTACCTGGCCTACCTCGGAAAAACTGTAAGCATTGACCACAGCCTCATCCCCTCTTTTCTCGGCTGCCTCCCGGATCTTTGCCGCCAGCATTCCGGTGCTGGCTCCGTACTGGCACAACAACACGATGTTCATCATAATAATTTTCCCCCTTTTTTTAATATGGCGATAATTTGTTCTGCGATATCCTTGGCAATCTCAGCATTGGACAGATGATTGGCCGCATGAACCATCAAAAAATTCATCGGTACCTTCTCCGCGCTGGCCTCCCGGGTCAGAATTTCCATGTGCGCCTTATGGGCGGTCAGAAAAGTTTTCTCGCTATCCTTCATCAGCTGATCAGCCTCGTCAAATTTTCCTTCTCTGGCCGCTTCAATGGCTGCCAGCGAGGCGCTCTTGCTCTCCCCGGCGTTGGCTATGATTGTACAGATCACTGTATCCCAATCCATATCTTCACTCCTTTTCTTTTCTCGGAACTTCTCGTCCCTCTCTGCTTTTATCTTACCAGCCCATCATTTTAATTCCAGATTGCCGTCTGCACCACCCGGTGCAATTTCAATGATTTACGCGGGAATAATATTTTTGATACAATCGCTGTATATAAAAGAGGTGTGATATGGATAAGAGATCTGAACTTCTGCGCTATCTTATAGCGCAGGAAAAAACCGTCCCCAACCGCGAGCTTCAGGCCGTTTTGAATGTCTCGCGGCGGACGGTCATTAATTATATCAATGAAATAAATTCCTATGGCAAGGATTTAATTCTCTCCTCCAGCCAGGGATATACATGTGTCGATTACAGTGGAGCAAGAAAGCTGCTGTCCGAATTTGAAGCTATGCAGTCCTTTGACAGTTTTGAGAAGAGATGCTCCTACCTGTTTAAAAAACTGCTGCTCTCCTCCAGCCATCCTACTCTGGATGAACTGGCTGACGAGATATTCATCTCCCCGGCCACATTAAACAATGAACTGAGCCGGCTGCGCGGAGTTCTGAGGGAACACGGGCTGTATCTGAAGACCAAGAATAACCGCCTCTTCATCATCGGTGAAGAACGGGACAAGCGAAAATTTGTCATGGAGCTGCTGAACCAGGAGCTGGAACAGTCCCATTTCAACCTGCAGACTATGCGCAGCATGTTTCAAAAGGCTGATATCGTAAAGATCGAGCAGATCGTCCGGCAGGTCTTAAAGGCGCACTCCTGCTTTCTGGATGACTTTTCCTGCCTGAACTATGTGCTTCATCTGGCTATCTGCATTGAAGCTGCCCTGTCCGCACCTGTATGTCCCGACACGGACGATTTCCACCAGGAGGTCTGTTCCGTCTCTCCTCACCTGACGACTATTGTGAATGAGATCTATACACGGTTAAAAGACGAATACCATGTGGATTTTTCTTTTGAACAGATTCTGGATGCCTCCGCTCTGATGGGCACCCGCCTGGTGTCTGTCGATTTAGGCAGCCTTCATTTCGATCAGCTGAAGGATGTAATCCCCGGAGAGGTACAGGAACTTCTGATGGATATCATTGCCTCCGTGCACAGCGTCTATGGCATTGATTTAAAAACAGACAGCTTTATGGTCCGCTTCGCCTTTCATCTGAAAAACCTTCTGGAAAGGGCCCGGCGCGGCATATTAATTCCCAAAAACAATCTGATCACCATCAAGGATGATTTTCCGTTCCTTTTTGTGATCGCCGAATATATCGCTTCCATCATAGGCGGCCGAATCCACATGCGGCTCTCCGAAAATGAAGTTTCTTATATAGCCCTCCATTTAGGCGTCTTGATGGAGGAAAAGAACAGTTTTTCCCACAAGGTCAATTGTGTTCTGGTGATGTATGACTATTACAATATGGGAATCACTATCTTCGAAAAGCTGAAACAGATGACCGATAACTTATATCCGGCCGGTATTGTCTCCTCCTATGAGCAGCTGGATGAAATAGAAGAGGTGGATCTGGTTTTGACCACCCTGCCCGATAAACCGGAGCTGAATATTCCCATCATCTCTATCCATATGATTCCCACCGAGCAGGATTACGAAAAAATCATCTCTCAGACCAACACTCTGGCACAGAATCTCAGCTCCAGAGAACTGTCGAGACAGATTCGCCTCCTGTTTCGCCGAGAAATCTTTTTTTCCCCCACTTCCTTCTCCTCGCGGGAGGAAGCCATTGATTTCCTCTGCACTAAGATGGAGCAGCTCGGATACGTGGATTCGCAGTTTCGCCGGGAAGTCTATTACCATGAAGAAGTTGCCTCTACCGCCATGCAGAACATAGCCCTGCCTCATCCGCTGGCCAGCGACGAAACCCACACCCGTGTTTCTGCCATCGCTGTAGCCCTGAATCAGAAGCCCATCGCCTGGTCGGATAATCAGGTGGATTTTATCTTTCTTCTTTCCCTGCGCGGTGAGGACCGGCCCTTGTTCAAAGACATATTTTCCGTTCTCTCCGCCTTCCTTCAAGCGCCGGAAAATATCAGCCAGCTGAAAAACTGCACCGACTTTGATACTTTTGTCCATCTTCTGATTCGTCAGGAGAATTCCTCCATTTCCTCTTGAAACCTCCGCTCTCTGCCGGTATACTAACTAGTAAAAGACAGAGATTTGCCGAATGGCAGGAGGTTATATATGGAACTGGATCGGGATTTTGGATTGATCGGCGAAACGCTGGGCCACAGCTACTCGAAAATCATACACGAAAGGCTGGCAGACTATCGTTACGAGCTCATCCCACTGCGGCCGGATGAGCTTGCTTCCTTTCTCACCACCCGCGCCTTCCGGGGACTCAATGTGACTATTCCCTACAAAAAGGATGTGATTCCCTATCTGGATGAATTGGATGAAAATGCGCGGGCCATCGGCGCCGTAAACACCATCGTAAACCGTAACGGTCATCTGACCGGTTACAACACCGACTGTCCCGGCTTCCGCTATATGATGAAAAAAGCCGGCGTAAAGGCCGCCGGCAAAAAAACATTGGTCCTTGGCACCGGAGGAGCAGCCCAGGCCGTACTGGCAGCCCTTTCTCAGGAACAGGCAGGACCCATTATAAGCGTCAGCCGTACCGGCAGGGAGGACGCTGTCACCTATAAAGAATGCGCCCGTCTTCACCGGGATGCCCGTCTCATTGTCAATACTACTCCCGTAGGCATGTATCCCCGTATGGATGCCAGTCCTCTGGATCTCGCTCCTTACCCTGACTGCGAAGCGGTCCTGGATATCATCTACAACCCTTCCGAAACCCGGCTCACTGCCCAGGCCAGAGCCCTGGGCATGAAAGCAGCGACTGGTCTGACCATGCTTATCGCCCAGGCAGCCTACGCCTGCGAACTTTTCACCGGACAGGTCATCGCGGAGCAGAAAATAGATCAGCTCACCGAAGAGCTCACCAGAGAATTTGCGGAGGATGCCCATGAATAAAACTGTCTATCCTGTCCCCTGCATTCATGACAAGATCGCTCTTCACAGAACCACTTTCGCGGAAACGAAGCCGATCTGTCTCCGCGTTCCCGGTTCCAAGAGCATCACCAACCGGGCCATGCTTTTGGCCGTTCTTGCCGACGGCGTCACCGACCTTTCCGGCGTGCTCTTTTCCGATGATTCCCGCCATTTCCTGCAATGCGTTAAGGATCTGGGATTCCGCGTAGAAGTAAACGAGAACGCAGGGCAGATCCGCATCTTCGGTCAGGGCGGACGAATCCCCGCGTCCAAGGCATCTCTGTATGTAGGAAGCGCCGGTACGGCTGCTCGTTTTCTCACCGCTCTTCTGGGAAGCGCACAGGGAACTTACCTGCTGGATGCCTCCCCCCAGATGCGCCGCCGTCCCATGGCCCCTTTGCTTAGCTCCCTGAAGGACATGGGTGCACAGATCCGCTGTGAAGAAAAGGAGGGCTTCTTTCCCTTCACCATCACCGGGCACGGTTTTGGCAGACACCACCTGTCCGTCAATATCGACCAGAGCAGCCAGTTTTTAAGCGCTCTGCTGATTGCCGCCGCCCGCTCTCCCGAGGATATTCTCATCGATACCACAGGCAGGCACGGCATGGCCTACATCACCATGACGATCCGCATGATGGAGCAGTTCGGCGTACAGGTTAACGTCCGGTCTGAGCAGCCTGATTTTTCCCGGAAGTCTCATCCCGACATGCGCCCACGCCCTGCCGTGGCAGAACAGTCCTCTTTTCTGATCCCGGGCGGGCAGACCTACCGAGCCCATCCTTATCCGGTGGAACCGGATGTTTCCGCTGCCAGTTATTTTTACGCCATGGCCGCCCTCCTGGGTGTCGATATCCTGGTGGAAGACGTTCACCTGACTTCCATGCAGGGCGATATCCAGTTTCTCCATATTCTGGAGCAGCTGGGATGCCAGCTGACCGACACCGACCAGGGTATTCTTCTTGCCGGTCCGGCGGGCGGAATCTATCCCGGCATTGCGGTGGACATGAGCTCCTGCTCCGACCAGGCCATCACCCTGGCCGCCCTGGCTCCCTTTGCCCAGACCCCTACCCGGATCACCGGCATCGGCCATATCCGCGGCCAAGAATGCGACCGCTTATCCGCTATGGCCTCCGAACTCACCCGTATGGGCATCCGCTGTGAAGAAGGGCCTGACAGCATTACCATCTGGCCCGGCACCCCGACGCCCGCCGTTGTCGAAACCTATGAAGATCACCGCATGGCCATGGGCTTTTCCCTGGTCGGTCTGCGCTCTCCCGGCATCGTCATCTCCAATCCTGACTGCTGCCGCAAAACTTTTGAAAACTATTTCCAGGTGTTGGACCAGACTATCCGCAGGCTAATCTCCCGCTGACCTGCAGGCACCGTGAATATGCGCAGTACATACACAATACATAAAAAGCAGCTCCGCCAGACAGCCTGCGTATCCTTTTCCATCAGGCATTGTCCCGGCGGAGCTGACGCATAAGGCCCTTTATATCCATGTATCTCATCACCTGATCCACCGTCTCCACCCCCAGCGCAAATCCCTGTTCCACGGCCGCCCGATTTGCCTCCTGCAAATCCCTGCGCACAGCTGACAGAATCTCGCTGTTCCCCTTTTTTCCCTCACTCTCCCACACACAGCCCGCAAGCAATCCCTCCGGCAGGATAGCCTTGCCGCCAGGACGATATTCTGCTCTTATCATCCAGCCGTCAGACACCAGCTCCACCGTACCCGCCTGGCGTTTTCCCCTTTGTCCTGTCTTGGTGAGTCGGTACACCGGAATAACGCAGATCGCCGTCATCCGCCGAACCGCCCCCCGCTTCTCACTTTCCGTCCCCCTGAAGCTTTGCTCCTGTGCGGATGGCTGTGCAGACACATGTCCTGCCGGCTGCCTTTGTGCCTGGGCTGCCTTTATTTTTGCTTCTGCCATCTGCTGAAATTTCCGGATAAGTCTGCTGCTTTCTTTTTTATCCCAGGTTTCAATTCTGCCATAAATTTTTTTGAATTCCATGTAAAGCTGCCAGAGCTGCCGATCGCCCAATGCCTGTTCAAAACTGCGATAAGCTTTTTCTCCTCCGATAGCCTCCGCCAGCTCTTCACGCTCGCGCTTGGCATATTCCGCCAGATTTTTCTCAAAGGATGAGATGCTGGGATTGATGGAATAGACTTTGATGGATTTCTCCTTTTTTCGTCTGCGGCCCGAGTTCTCTCCTTCCTTTTCATAGGACAGAGGCTTTCCCTCTTTGAACTCCAGCTCCAGACAATTCATCTCCATCTGCGCCATCCCTGTGATACCGCAGTAACTGAACGTAAACCCTCTCCCCTCCAGCCAGCGCACAATCTGATCCAGCTGATAGGAAAGCACTTCATATAACTTTTCCTTGCCGGTCAGCATTTTGCCCTTCCAATACTGCGGCATAGCTTCCTCGGGGATCATAAATCGCTCCCTCTGCCCTTCATCCCAACACAGGGTTTCATCAAAAAACACTTGAAGCTGCCATATTCTGCTCTGGTCTGCCTGCTGCGTCCATTCCTTCAGTCCCGGTTCCAGCTTTTGCCCCAATTCCGGCTCATAGATATTCAGATTTTCCAGCCTGATCTTCATTCTCTCTCCTTTCTGTCCCGCAGAATATACTTTCTGGCTGTATCGATGAATTTTCTGGCAGCAGGAGAAAAAGGCTGATTCTTCTTCCAAGCCAGGACAGCCCCCGTCTCCAGCACCGGCGACAGCGGGCGAAAAGCCAGGCCTGACGCAAAACTTTCCATCTGAAAACACAGCGCAACCCCCACTCCTCTCTCTACCATGTTGGCTGCATTTAAAAAAAGATTGTAGGTAGCAGCAATATCCAAGCTCTCATAGACATCGCCGAACCAATTTGCCAGCTCGCTGTGAACTCTTTCCCGACCAACCAAAATCAGCGGCATCCCCATCAGATCTTCCGGCGTAATATGGGCATGTGCAGCCAGAGGACTGTCCTCCCGCATCAGCACGCCCCATCTCTCCTGCTTCGGCATCCGAATAAATTCCAAACGGCCGATATCCACCGGCTCCATCAATAAGCCCAGATCCACCAGGCCCTTCTCGATCCTTTCCTTAATATCGTCGGCATTGGCGCTGTAAATCTGGAAACGGACGAGCGGATGCTCCCGGCGGAAACGAACCATGCAGTCCGATAAAAAAGCCATATTCCCCGTCTCTCCGCAGCCGATGGATATCTCCCCGGCCAGCGCTTCCTCCCTGTGGGCAAATTCCTCCTGGGTCTTCTCCGCCAGGGACACAATCTCCTGGGCCCTCCGTTTAAGAAGCATCCCATCATCGGTCAGGACAATATTGTGATTGGTCCGCCAGAAAAGCTTGACGCCCACCTCCTCCTCCAGCTGCATGATCTGCCGGGAAAGGGTCGGCTGGGTCACATGAAGCATACTGGCCGCCCGGGTGATGCTCTCCTCCCGGGCCACCATCAGAAAATATTTCAGTACACGGATTTCCACGGCTTTCTTCCTTTCTTCATCCTGTTTAGCGCCTTGCGGCTGCGCCAGCGCCCGCTGTATCTGCGCCGCGTCCGCTCCCCGGCAAAGACATACCAGCCGGTACTTTTTGTGCCTGCTCGAAAAATATCATAACCTAATTTCTCGCAGTGGTTCGCTATCATCTGGTTTCTTTAAGTATAGGGCAAACTCTTCCAAAAAGCCACTGTTAAATTTTAAAGACACGGCTCCGCTCACAGCCACTCCCCATACCGGCGGATATACACCTTCTTCACCGCCGTCACCAGGAGCATATACCCGGCCGCAATAACGGCAAGCCCAGCAAAGTACACGGCGGGAAGAGCCGTAAGCTCCAAGGGGGCGGCCAGAGGCGTAAAGGGAATAACCGTCACAATGGCGATCCCCAGCAGGGAGAGAACCGTCACCGGCGCCGAGGCCCGGCTCTGCACAAAAGGAAGCTTTGCCGTGCGGATCATATGGATGACCAGAGTCTGCGTCCACATGGACTCCACGAACCAGCCGGTCTGAAACAGGGCGATATAGAGGGCCTGGGCGGCCGGATCGGTAAGCCCCTTATACAGCTGTCCGCCCACCGCGGCCGGGCAGATCACAAAGTACAAAAGCAGGTAAGTAATAATGTCAAAGATCGAGCTGATCGGACCGATCCACAGCATGAAGCGTCCGATGCCGGAGGCGTCCCAGCTGCGCGGCGTTTTCAGGTATTCCCGGTCCACATTGTCCCAGGAGATGCCGGTGCAGGATACGTCGTAGATCAAATTCAGCAAAATCAGATGAAGCGAAGCCATCGGCAGGAAAGGCAGGAAAGCGCTGGCCGCCAGCACGGAAAACATGTTGCCGAAGTTGGACGAGGCCGTCATCTTGATATACTTGATCATATTGGCATAGGTCTTGCGCCCCTCGATGACTCCCTGCTCCAGCACCAGCAGATCCTTTTTTAACAGCACCACGGAGGCCGACTCCTTGGCGATATCCACCGCCGTGTCCAC
>CALWGV010000110.1 GCA_944380185.1 uncultured Lachnospiraceae bacterium | reverse complement strand
ATCCGGCCTCCTATGGCATCTGGGTGCCCGGCGTGCCTGTGCTGGTGGGGAATGCCCTGAACGCCATCGGCTGCGCCGACTGGCTGCAGGGACTGATCCTGGACGGCATTGTGGCCGGCGTCGGCGCAGTGCTGGGCTTTGTACCGCAGATCCTGGTGCTGTTTATCTTCCTGGCCTTCCTGGAGGCCTGCGGCTACATGGCCCGTATCGCCTTCATTATGGACCGTATTTTCCGCAAGTTCGGCCTGTCGGGTAAGTCCTTTATCCCGATCCTGATCGGCACCGGCTGCGGTATCCCCGGCATCATGGCCTCCCGTACGATTGAGAACGAAAGGGACAGGCGGATGACCATCATGACGACGACCTTCATCCCCTGCGGCGCAAAGGTGCCTTTTATTGCGATGATCGCGGGCTCGATTTTTGGCGGAGCCTCCTGGGTGGCCCCTTCGGCCTACTTCCTGGGTATCGCCGCCATCATCTGCTCCGGCATCATTCTGAAGAAGACCAAGATCTTCGCCGGCGATCCCGCTCCCTTCGTGATGGAGCTGCCGGCCTACCACTGGCCTACGGTGGGCAATGTGCTTCGCAGCATGTGGGAGCGGGGCTGGAGCTTTATCAAGAAGGCCGGCACCATCATCCTGCTCTCCACGATTGTCATCTGGTTTACCTCTTACTTTGGCTTCACCGACGAAGGTTTCCGGATGCTTGCCGAGGATGAGCTGGATATGAGCATTCTGGCGGCCATCGGAAACGCCGTTGCCTGGATCTTTATTCCTCTGGGATGGGGAAACTGGCAGGCGACTGTAGCGGCTGTCACCGGCTTGGTGGCAAAGGAGAACATCGTCGGCACCCTGGGCATTCTTTTTGGCGGCGCGGGCGGAACGGTATATGCGGCAATGGCGGCGTCCTTCACAGCCATCAGCGGCTATTCCTTCCTGGCGTTCAACCTTCTGTGCGCTCCCTGCTTCGCGGCTATGGGCGCCATCAAGCGTGAGATGAACAATACTAAATGGTTCCTCGGTGCAATCGGCTATCAGTGCGGCTTCGCCTATCTGGTTGCTCTGGTAATCTATCAGCTGGGAACCCTGTTTACCGGCGGCGGTTTCGGTATCTTTACCGTGGTGGCCTTTGCCGCTGTGGCTCTCTTTATCTACCTGCTTTTCCGCCCTTACAAGGAGAGCCAGAAACTGACGAGAACAGTAAAGGTGTGATAATAAATGATTACTTTTTTGATGGAAAATCTGTCTACGATTATCGTTGCGCTGATCCTGGCGGCGGTAGTCGTTCTGGTCATCCGAAAGATGTACCGGGACAAAAAGGCCGGGCACGGCTGCTCCTGCGGGGGCAGCTGCGGCTGCTGCCCATCCTCCGGGATGTGCCATAAGCAGTAGCGGCTTGCAGAGGAAGACGTATGCTCTAAGTGACTTCTTAATTATGACTTCTGCCATGGTTAGCGAAGCAGTCACTTAGAGCATTTTCATTTTCGCGGGATGAGAAGCAGGACGGCTGCATTGCCGACAAAAAAGCTGTCGATGCTGTCCGCTCTGTTTTCATGCCGGCATAGACAGACGGAATGAATCGTGGTAAGCTAATAAATAGCGCGAGGCATATTGCCGACAGAAAAATAAAAAGGAGTGATACCAGTATGGCAGATAAAGTGGCCAAAAGAAACGAGATTCCCCAGGAGAAAAGATGGGCCGTGGAGGATCTCTACGAGAGCGACGCCGCATGGGAGCAGGACTACCAGAGAGTGGCCGAGCACATGACGCAAGTGGAAAAATATAAGGGGCATCTGGGCGATTCGGCAGAGATGCTTAGAGAGTATCTTGACTTTGCCGATCTGCTTGATACAGAGCTGGAAAAGGTTTATATGTATGCCCATTTGAATATGGATGTGGATACCACGGATGTGACCTATCAGACGATGCGGATGAAGGCGCAGATGCTGATTGCACGGGCCGAGGAGGCAAGTGCTTTCGCCCAGCCGGAGATCATGGCGATTCCGGAGGAGAGGCTTGCGGCTTTTCGGGCAAAAGAGCCGGGTCTGAAGGCATATGACCGGTATTTTACTCTGCTGCTGCGCCGGAGAGAGCACACCCGCAGCCAGGAGGTGGAGGAGCTTTTGGCCAGCGCCTCAGAGATGGCTGACGCTCCCTCAGACACCTTTATGATGCTCAACAATGCAGACCTGACCTTCCCGAAGATTATCGGCGAGGACGGGGAGGAGACGGAGGTAACCCATGGCCGGTATGTGGGACTTTTGGAGAGCACGGACAGGAGGGTGCGCAAGGCGGCCTTTGAATCCATGTACTCCAGCTACGGCCAGTTTGCCAATACGATAGCCTCCAATTTTGCCGCCAATATCAAGCAGGCGATCTTTTTTGCCAGGGCGCGGGGATATTCTTCCACCAGAGCCATGTATCTGGCTCCCGGCAACATTCCCGAGGAGGTCTACGATAATCTGATTCAGGTGGTCCACGAGGGCCTGCCGTCCATGTACCGCTATGTGGCTCTGCGCAAAAAGCTGCTGGGGGTAGAGGAGCTGCACATGTACGATGTGTATACGCCGATTATTCCGGAGTGCAAGATGCAGGTGTCCTTCGAGGAAGCCAAAGCGACGATTCTGGAGGCCTTAAAGCCGATGGGAGAGGAATATCTGGCCGCTCTGCGGGAGGGCTTTGACAACCGCTGGATTGACGCCAGCGAGAATGTGGGCAAGAGAAGCGGGGCCTACTGCAGCGGCGGCACCGTAGGTCATCCCTACGTCCTGATGACCTACAAGGATACGCTGGACAGCATGTTTACCCTGGCCCATGAGATGGGGCATGCGATGCACAGCTATTTCAGCACCAAATACCAGCCTCATCAGACGGCATCCTACCTGATTTTCGTGGCGGAGGTGGCTTCCACCTGCAATGAGATTCTGCTGACCCGATATCTGCTCTCCCATACGGAGGATAAGGCGCAGAAAGCTTATATCATCAATCATTTCCTGGACAGCTTCAAGGGAACTCTGTTCCGCCAGACGATGTTCGCGGAATTCGAGATGATGGCTCACCGCAAGGCGGAGGCCGGCGAGGCGCTGACGGCGGAGGAGTTAAACCGGATTTATTACGATCTCAATGTGGAGTATTTCGGTCCGGATATGGTGGTGGATCGCGAGATCCGGCTGGAGTGGGCCAGAATCCCGCATTTCTATACGCCCTTCTATGTGTATCAGTACGCCACCGGCATTTCGGCTGCGGCGGCCCTGTCGGAGCGGATCTTGACTCTGGGCGAGGCGGGAGTAAAGGATTATATGAAATTCTTAACCGGAGGCGGCAGCGCCGATCCCATCGATCTGCTGAAAATGGCCGGAGTAGATATGAGCAAAAAGGAGCCGGTAGAGGCTGCGATAAAGCTCTTTGCCGATATGCTGAGCCAGCTGGAGGAGCTGGTGGGATGACGAATCCGTATGGGGCGCGGCCCGAGAGGATAGTCAGCTCTTAAAAAGAAGCGTCGGAAAAGAAAATACAGCTGGAGGCGGGTCTTTGCGGCTTGCAGAGCACCGCTTCCAGCCGTTCTAGATACCTCTAAATTTTGCCTGGGCGGCCCGTAAAAAATGGTTGACAAATGTCAGAGGTTATAGTATATTATTACATGCGTCAGCGATCGGCGCACTATGCACGAGTGGCTCAGTGGTGGAGCACCACCTTGCCAAGGTGGGGGCCGCGGGTTCGAGTCCCGTCTCGTGCTCTGAGGGAGCTTCTGCGATTGCAGAAGCTCTTTTACATACTTTCTATTGGGAAATGCCCTGCGGTGACAGACTGCAGGGCATTTTCGGCTCATCTAATTGTGGTTTTCGGCAAAGGTAAGTCGTTCAAAAGCAGGATCCACATCCTCACGGGGAGAGAGGCTGGCCAGCATGATGCCGGTCTGGGAACCGTCTATCCAGAGCAGAATCTGGCAGGCCGTGCCGGCGCTCACCTCTGTCTGATAATAAAAATAAGGATTTCCGTCTTTTTCCTCTTCGGCGATCACAGTGATATCGCCTGATTTTGCCCGTTCCAGATAGTCGCTGTACATGCTCTCATCCAGAAAGATTCCCTGCAGGACCACTTCGTCATCTTTTTCCACGGAAAAGGTGCTGTTCTCCTCTGTCAGCCGGTAGCCGTCGGCAGTATCCAGGGATACCTGTATATCGTCTCCGGTGGACACGGTAAAGGTGTAGCTCATGGATGAGGAAAAGCTGCAGGCGACAAGCAGGAAAGCAAGGGATACGGCCAGGAAACCGGCAAAAAGAGGGTGAAATTGCTTTTTCATTGGATCTTCCTCCATAAATTAATTTTTAAAGCCTTAGGCCCTTGATGTCTTTAATGCGGGAGAGGATGGTATTGCAGTTCAATTCCAAAAGTCCCGGCAGGCGGTCTATCACTTCGCAGATCAGTCTTTCCATCTCGTCGGCATCGGCAGCTACAGCGTGGACGTGAAGCTTGCTGCGGCCGGTGACGCGGTAGATCTGGGTGATGGTATCGTTTTGACAGAGAATTTTCGTCACCTGGGAAAATGTTTCCGGCGAAGTCTCAATCTCAAAGTAGCAGGAGACGGCTCCGCCTAATTTCTGCGGATTGATCACCGTGGTGTATTCCTCGATAATTCCGCGCTCTTCAAGCGCCTGAATGCGCATTTTGACAGCCACGCGCGACAGGCCTACCTGCTTTCCAATCTCCGAGTAGGAGGTGCGGGCATTTTGAATGAGGATGTTGACGATTTTCTGATCCAATTCATCGAGGCCATCTAAGAACATAATGGCTCCTTTCTCCGGCAGATAAATTCTGCCGCTTTTTTATTATAATCGGATGTCAGCTTAAATGCAATGGAGGAATTGACAAAGGGAAGTCTTCTCGCTATACTGGTTACGAAACGTAAATATAATATTACGAAAAGAAATATTGGACGAAAGAGCGAAAATAAGAAAGAAAAAGGAGAGAACGATTGTGGGAGAGACAGCCGAAAAAGGTGATCTGACAAAGGGGCCGGTGATGCGGACAATGCTGGCTTTTGCCGTGCCGATGATTTTGGGCAATCTTTTGCAGCAGTGCTATAATGTGGCGGATACGCTGATTGTGGGCCGGTTCCTGGGGCCCAATGCCCTGGCGGCTGTGGGTTCCGCCTATACGCTGATGACTTTTCTCACCTCCATCTTGCTGGGACTTTCCATGGGAAGTGGAGCGGTGTTTTCCATCCGCTTTGGGCAGAGGGATGAGGATGGGCTGAAGGAGGGAATATGGACTTCCTTCTGGCTGATTGCCATGCTGACGATCGCTCTCAATATTGCGGCTTATCTGGCGCTTGATGTGATTATCCGAGTCCTGCAGGTGCCGGGCGGAGAGGTGGAGCAGATGATGCGGGAGTATCTGACGGCTATCTTTGCCGGTATTGCGGCTACCTTCCTCTACAATTATTTTGCCTCTCTGCTGCGCGCCGTGGGCAATTCTGTGGCTCCGCTGATTTTTCTGGCGGTTTCTGCCCTGCTGAACATCGGTTTGGACTTGTGGTTTGTGGTGGGGTTTCATTGGGGTGTGGCGGGAGCTGCCTGGGCCACGGTGATCTCCCAGTATGTGTCCGGCCTGGGACTGGCTGCCTATGCCTGGCTGCGTTTCCCTGCTCTGCGCCCGCAGAAAAAGCATCGCAGGATACGGCGGGAGAGAGTGAGGGAGATCGGCAGCTTTTCTCTGCTGACCTGCCTGCAGCAATCGGTGATGAATTTCGGCATTTTGATGGTGCAGGGCCGGGTCAACAGCTTTGGGCCCACGGTGATGGCAGCTTTTGCGGCTGCGGTAAAGATCGATTCCTTTGCCTATATGCCGGTGCAGGATTTCGGCAATGCCTTTTCTACCTTTATCGCACAGAATTACGGGGCCGGCTGCCGTGACCGTCTGCGCACCGGGCTTAAAGGAGCTGTGGCCGTCAGCCTGAGCTTTGGCGCGGCGGTCTCTGCTCTGGTGTGGATCTTTGCCCGTCCGCTGATGCTTCTGTTCGTGGAACCGCAGGAGGTGGAAATCATTGCGGAAGGCGTGCGGTACCTGCGTATCGAAGGGGCTTTTTACTGCGGTATCGGCTGTCTTTTCCTCCTCTATGGTTTGTATCGGGCCATTGGGCGTCCTTCTATGTCGGTGGTGCTGACGGTTTTATCTCTGGGCACCCGCGTCATCCTGGCCTATGTGCTGTCGGCGATTCCCGCTCTGGGTGTGACCGGAATCTGGTGGTCGGTGCCCATCGGCTGGGCGCTGGCCGATCTGGTGGGACTTATCTGCCTGGTCTTTGGGAAGGGCCGGGAATTGTTCTTGCCAGCGGCTGGCCCCTATGCTACAATAGGACGGAAGAAAAACAGACGTGTCCGCTGATGCGGACGAAACGAATCATGACAGGAGGATTTTGCCTTATGATGAATCGGCTGGCGGCGAGAATCAGAGAGCTCGGAGCGCCCGTGGTGGTGGGGCTGGACCCCATGCTTTCCTATATTCCGGAGGGGATTAAGCGGGAGGCATATGCACAGTACGGAGAAACCCTGGAGGGGGCGGCGCAGGCTGTCTGGCAGTATAATAAAGGATTGGTGGATCAGATATATGATCTGGTTCCTGCGGTAAAGCCTCAGATTGCCATGTATGAACAATTTGGCATCCCGGGGCTTTCTGTCTATAAAAAAACCGTTGATTACTGCCATGAGAAGGGGCTGATTGTGGTCGGTGATATCAAGCGGGGCGACATCGGTTCCACCTCCGGAGCCTATGCGGATGCGCACCTGGGCGAGGTGAAGGTGGGCGGCAATGTGTTTGCCCCCTTTGCGGAGGATATTTCCACGGTGAATCCTTATCTGGGGACCGACGGCGTAAAGCCGTTCGTCGATGTGTGCAAGAAGCACGGCAAGGGGATTTTTGTTCTGGTGAAGACCTCCAATCCCTCCAGCGGAGAATTCCAGGATCGCTTGATCGACGGCAGACCCCTATATGAATGGGTAGGAGAGAAGGTGGCCGCCTGGGGCGAGGAGGTCCGCGAGGGCGAATACAGCCCGGTGGGAGCCGTGGTGGGAGCCACCTATCCGCAGATGGGCAAGGTGCTGCGGGGCATCATGCCCCACACGATGATTCTGGTGCCCGGCTACGGCGCACAGGGAGGAAAGGCCGAGGATCTGGCTCCCTATTTCCAGGAGGACGGTTCCGGGGCTATCGTCAATTCTTCCCGTGGAATCATTGCGGCCTACCGGCAGGAGAAATATGCCTCCTTTGGGGAAGAGGGCTATGCCGAGGCGGCCAGGCAGGCGGCGCTGGATATGATTGATGAGATTCGGCGTGTCATTCCTGCCCTGGGTTAAAGAGCGGCAAAAGGAGAAAGAAAAAGAGATGAAAAGTCAGATCGAGGCAACTGTGCTGTCTCAGAGACAGCTGGCGACGGGTATCTATGACATGTGGATCGAGGCCGGGGAGGAGATGACCGGGGCTCGTCCCGGTCAGTTTGTCACCCTGTACTGTGAGGACGGAGCGCGAATTCTGCCCCGGCCCATCAGCCTGTGTGAAATAGACGGAACCAGGATTCGTCTGGTCTATCGGACGGCCGGAGCCGGAACCAGGGAGTTTGCGCAGTGGCAAGCAGGCCGGCAGGTGCGGCTGATGGGCCCTTTGGGCAACGGTTTTCCGATTCGGGAGGAAAATGCTCTGCTAATCGGCGGAGGCATCGGCATTCCTCCTCTTCTGGAGCTGGCCAAAAGGCTGCCGGGCCAAAAGACGGCAGTGTTAGGCTATCGCGACCGGGAGCTTTTCCTGAGAGAAGAGTTTTCCCTCCATGCTCCTGTGGAGATAGCTACCGAGGATGGAAGTGCGGGAGTCAAAGGAAATGTACTGGATGTGATCCGGCAAAAGAGTCTGGAGGCCCAGGTGATCTATGCCTGCGGCCCTACGCCCATGCTGCGGGCGGTCAAAGCCTATGCCCTGGAGAAGAAAATCCGGTGCTATCTCTCCCTGGAAGAGAGAATGGCCTGCGGCATCGGCGCCTGTCTGGCCTGTGTCTGTCGGTCGACCGAGGTAGACGAGCACACAGGCGTCCACAACAAGAGAATCTGCAAGGATGGTCCTGTGTTTGAGGCGAGGGAGGTGGAGCTGTGAACACAAGCGTAAATCTGGCAGGTGTTGTACTGAAAAATCCGGTGATGACAGCCTCCGGCACTTTTGGCTCCGGCGCTGAGTACGGCGAATATGTGGATCTGAATCGTCTGGGGGCGGTGGTCACCAAGGGAGTGGCCAATGTTCCCTGGGAGGGCAATCCGACGCCCAGAGTGGCGGAGGTGACCGGGGGAATGCTCAATGCCATCGGCCTGCAGAACCCGGGGATCGATGTCTTTTGCCGGAGGGATATACCCTATCTGCGGCAGTTTGACACGAAAATCATCGTCAATGTCTGCGGAAAGACCGAAAACGATTATCTGGAGGTAGTGGAGCGTCTGGCCGATGAGCCGGTGGATCTTCTGGAGATCAATATTTCCTGTCCTAATGTAAAGGAAGGCGGCATTGCCTTTGGTCAGGACCCGAAGGCCGTGGAGCATATCACGGCCCAGATCAAAAAGAAGGCCAGGCAGCCGGTGATCATGAAGCTCTCGCCCAATGTGACGGACATCGCGGAGATGGCCCGGGCGGCGGAGGCAGGCGGGGCGGATATCCTCTCTCTGATCAATACGTTGACCGGTATGAAAATCGACATCCACCGCCGCTCTTTTGTTCTGGCCAATAAGACCGGAGGCATGTCCGGTCCTGCCATCAAGCCCATAGCTCTCAGGATGGTCTACCAGGCAGCGCACGCGGTGCAGATACCGGTCATCGGCATGGGCGGAATCGTGACGGCGGAAGATGCCATTGAGTTCATCCTGGCGGGAGCGGCGGCTGTGTCCATCGGGACGGCTAATTTTATGTATCCCGACGCTACCCTGCGGGTGATCGAGGGAATCGAGGCGTATATGAGGCGCTATGGCGTAAAAGATATCGGGGAATTGGTGGGAGCGGTGTAAAGTTCTCCGTTGACAAACCTAAAATCCGTGTTATACTAACCAATAGAAAGCGTTGAAGAGAACGAGTACCGGTGCGTCAGGCGGTTCAGAGAGAGGGAGACAGGTGCGAGTCCCTTACCGGCGGCAGTGGGAAGACCAGCTCCGAGCGGCCTGCGAACAGGCCCGGCAGACACCGTTATCCGTCGCAATGAAGTGGCCCGGCCTGTCCGGGGCAAACAGGGTGGAACCGCGGTAATTATCGTCCCTGGCTGCATGAGAGCAGCCAGGGATTTTTATATGTGATACACCCGGCAAGCGGCTGCCGTGCAGCAGTCATCTATAGGCAATAAAACGCAGAAAAGGAGAAAAAGATGAACATTACGCTGAAAGATGGAAGCATCAAGGAGTATGACCATCCGGTGACCATACTGGAGGTGGCGAAGGATCTGAGCGAGGGCCTGGCGCGCATGGCCTGTGTCGGCGAGGTGGACGGCGAGACCTGCGATCTGCGCACGGTGCTGGATCATGACTGCAGCCTGAATATTCTGACAGCCAGGGATGAGAAGGGGCTGCCGGCCCTGCGCCATACGGCCAGCCATGTGATGGCGCAGGCGGTGAAGAGACTGTATCCGGAGGCCAAGCTGGCCATCGGTCCTTCTATCGCCGACGGCTTTTATTACGATATCGATTTTGCCTCATCCATCGGTCCGGAAGACATGGAGAAGATCGAGGCCGAGATGAAGAAGATTGTGAAGGAGGCTCTGCCCATCGAGCGCTTCACTTTGCCTCGGCAAGAGGCTCTGGCCTTGATGCGGGAGAAGGAGGAGCCCTATAAGGTGGAGCTTATCGAGGATCTGCCCGAGGGCGAGGAGATCAGCTTTTACCGCCAGGGCGAGTTTACCGATCTGTGCGCCGGGCCTCATCTGATGAATACCAAGGATATCGGCAAGGCCTATAAGCTGACCAGCATAGCCGGAGCTTACTGGAGAGGAGACGAGCACAATAAGATGCTGACCCGTCTCTATGCCACGGCTTTCCCGAAGAAAGAGGAGCTGGAGCAGTATCTGACCCGGCTGGAGGAGGCAAAGAAGAGAGACCACAGAAAACTGGGACGGGAGCTGGGCCTGTTTATGATGAATGAGGCCGGGCCGGGCTTCCCCTTCTTCCTGCCCAAGGGAATGGTGCTGAAAAACGTGCTGTTGGACTACTGGAGAGAGATTCACAAGAAGGCCGGCTATGTGGAGATTTCCACCCCTGTGATTCTGAACCGCAGTCTCTGGGAGACCTCCGGCCACTGGGATCACTATAAGAACAATATGTATACCACGGTGATCGACGGCGAAGATTACGCCATCAAGCCGATGAACTGCCCCGGCGGTGTTTTGGTCTATGCCTCCGAACCCCGCTCTTA
The DNA here is from genome assembly GCA_944380185.1 of uncultured Lachnospiraceae bacterium. Lineage (GTDB taxonomy): Bacteria > Bacillota > Clostridia > Lachnospirales > Lachnospiraceae > RGIG7193. The sequence goes on along the minus strand of CALWGV010000110.1, from coordinate 7,171 downwards.
CCGGGATCTGCCTCTGCGCATGGGTGAGCTGGGCCTGGTGCACCGCCATGAGAAATCCGGTCAGCTTCACGGCCTGATGCGGGTGCGCTGCTTTACCCAGGACGATGCCCATATTTTTATGACCCCCGAGCAGATCAAGGATGAGATCAAGGGCGTGGCCCGTCTGATCGATCAGGTGTATTCCCTGTTTGGATTCGAGTACCATGTGGAGCTGTCCACCAGACCGGAGGACAGCATGGGCAGCGACGAGGATTGGGAGCTGGCAACAGAGGGGCTCAAAGGGGCTCTCGACGAGCTGGGCCTTGATTATGTGATCAACGAGGGTGACGGCGCCTTCTATGGCCCGAAGATTGATTTCCATCTGGTGGATGCCATCGGACGCACCTGGCAGTGCGGGACGATTCAGCTGGACTTCCAGCTGCCGCAGCGCTTTGAGCTGGAGTACAATGGAGCAGACGGAGAGAAGCATCGCCCGATCATGATCCACCGCGTGGCTTTTGGCTCCATTGAGCGCTTTATCGGCATTTTGATTGAGCATTTTGCCGGGGCCTTCCCTACCTGGCTGGCTCCCGTACAGGTAAAGGTACTGCCCATCTCCGACAAATTTATGGAGTATGGCGAAAAGGTAACGCAGATTTTGTCGGATGCCGGCATCCGGGCTGAGCTTGACCATCGCTCGGAGAAGATCGGCTATAAGATCCGCGAGGCGCAGACCCAGAAGATCCCCTACATGCTGGTGGTAGGCCAGAAGGAGGAGGAGCAGGGCTGTGTGTCCGTGCGCAGCCGTTTTGCCGGCGATGAGGGACAGAAATCCCTGGATGATTTTATCGCGGCGATTACAGAAGAGATCCGTGAGAGAAGGATTCGCCCTGTGGAGACTCAGCCGGAGAAAGAGTGATCTCTGCGGCTGAATAGTACGGAGGAGTTAAGATGAAGTGGCTGATTGTCCTGGCGGTGCTTACCCTGCTCGTGTTGATTTTATGCCTGGCGCTCACCCTTGTCCTGTTTAAAAAGACCGTCTGCCGTTATCCCGCCGATCCTGCGGGCGAGGACGAGGAGGCGCCGGTGGCAATGGCAAAGAGCTGGGAGCCTTACCGGGAAGCTTTTCAGCAGGGCAAGCGCTGGTATCTGCGGGCAGAAAGGGAGAGGGTGGAGATTCAGAGCACAGACGGGACGCCTCTGGTCGGACGGATCATCCGGCCAGAGGGAGAGCCCGTGGGCTGTCTCCTTCTGATGCATGGTTTTCACGGGAATCCTTATCACGATTTTGGCCCTATTCTGTCCTTTTATCACGACAGAGGTTACCTGCTGCTGATTCCCGATGAAAGAGCGCACGGAGAGAGCGGCGGAAAATACATCACCTACGGTATTCGGGAGAGGTGGGACTGCCTGTGCTGGTGCCGTTATCTCACCGAGCGTTTTGGGGCGGACATGCCGGTTTTTCTGGACGGAATATCTATGGGAGCAGCCATCGTGCTGATGGCTTCCTCCCTGCCCTTGCCGGAAAATGTGCGGGGCATCATTGCAGACTGCGGTTACACCAGCCCTTATGAAATTATGCGTCATGTGCTGAAGCATAGACTTCGTCTGCCGGTGTTCCCTATACTGGGGCTGGCAGCAATATTGTGTCGGCTGGTCGCCGGCTTTGGACTCAAGGAATATTCGACGCTGGAGGCGATGAAGACAAACACGCGGCCTGTGCTCTTTGTCCATGGCCTGGCCGATGATTTCGTCCCCAGCTATATGACGGAGGAAAATTACCAGGCCTGTCGGGCAGAAAAGCAGGTGATGTATGTGGAGGGAGCCGGCCACGGCCTGTCCTACCTGGTGGAGCGCCGGGAGTGTGAAGCACGTCTGTTGGAATTTCTGGAGAGATATACAATGAGACGGGATAAAACAGGAGTAGACAATGGGAGTATTTGAAAAGAAATTTGTCGTCCAGTTTGGCGATGTGGATATACACAATCGGCTGACGCTGAAAGGGGCCTACCGGCTGATGCAGGAGGCAGCCAATTGCCACTCCGATCAGGTGGGCTACGGTATCAATAACATTGAGAAAACGGATTACAGCTGGGTGCTTTATCAGCAGCGCTGCCGTATGTTTGCCCGCCCTCGCTGGAATACGACGCTGGATATCCGCACCTGGTCCAGAGGGGCAGAAGGGCTGATTTGTCTTAGAGATTTTGAGGTGTGCACGGAGGAGGGAGAATTGGTGGCTCTTGCCTCCACCAGCTGGCTATTGGTCAGCGCTGCCACACAGAGGATGGTAAAGATCCCAGCGGGTATGATGGAAGAGTATGGAACGGTGGATCGAGCTGTATTTTCAGAGCCGCTTGAACGCCTGCGTCCGGTTCCCGGCGAAGAGAAAACCTGGGAGTACACGATCCTGAAGAGGGATCTGGATATCAATCGTCACGTCAACAATCTCTGCTATCTGGATTTTGTTCTGGAATCCTTGCCGCAGGAGACTTCTCTGGAGGATTTCGGCGAAGTGGATGTGATGTATAAGAAGGCGGCTCATCTGGGCGATCAGATTGCCTGCTTTGTGGGTGAACGGGAAAATGGCTGTACAGTGTCTGTGCGCGAGGCCGAGAGCGGCCGTCTGCTCACGGTAGTGCAGCTGACCAGAAATGCCGAATGCTGACGGATGAGAGTCTGATATTGCTGCAGCAGGCTGTCCGATAAACGGACAGCCTGCCTGTGACAGCTGTAGTCAAGCAGCTGTCAGCGTGCTTCAAAGGTGGAACATTCGGTCTGACGGCAGTCCTTGGCAGAGGCGCCGGTAATGGCAACCCGATCCGCCCGGCAGATCTGATTTTCGTTGTAGCGGCAGTTGACTGCTTCGCAGTCCACTACCAGAGAGACATCCGGCGTCTCGTACTGATTGGTGTAGGAATCGTCGGTTTTCTCATAGAAGCTGGCGCAGCAGGTGGAATCCTTGGTGACGGCATCCTGCCCGTCTACCAGGATATTGCCGCGGCAGCAGCAGTTGTCTGCATTGTGAATACAGGTTTTTACATTGCAGTCCAATCTTACCATGATTAAAAGTCCTCCTTGATTTTTTTTGCATTTCTGCCTGGAAAGGGCAGAGAAATACATTCTGTGTTGCAGCCTTTATTATGGCCTGTCTGATGTCTTTTCATACGGCAGATCAAATCAATGGAAGAAATAATACAAAGGATTGAAAAATGAAAAAAAATTTGTTTTTATTGTCCCTGATCCTTGCATTGCTGGTCGGTGGCTGCGCCGCGTCTGTTTCGGAGACAAATGAACAGACGGAGAGCGCAGCGGAAACGGCGCAGCCTACACAGCCGCCTACCGAAGCCCCCACGGAGGCCCCCGATTTACTGCCCTCCGAGGTGAAAGTGGGAATGGTTTTTCTGGGAACGGAGAATGACGGAAATGTGCTGGCGCAGTCCCTGCGGCGGGATCTGACCGAGGCGGCTGTCCAGGCAGGTATGGAGGAGGATCAGCTGATTTGGAAGTATAATGACCGGGAGGCAGACTGGACCCAGATCGAGGAGAGTATTCTGGCCTGTGTGGATGAGGGATGCCAGCTGATATTCGGCGGTTCCCGGGAATATGAAGCAGTGATTGCTGCTATCGCCGAGGAGTATCCGGATGTCATGTTTGCCTGTGTGGGGGGCAGTCTGATGAATGGCACCAATTCAGGTACTTTTGACATCAGCCTGGCGGCGGCCCAGTATCTGTGCGGAGCTGCGGCAGCTGCGGCAAGCCCTTCGGGCCGTATCGGTTTTCTGGCGGCCAAGGATGATACCGACGAAGAAGTGACGGCCGGTGTCAATGCCTTTGCTTACGGCGCGTGGAGCGTAAATCCCGATGCGGTTGTGGATGTGGGGATCACCGGACGCTGGTTTCTGCCGGAGGCAGAGACACAGGGGGCGGAAGAGCTGGCCAACCTGGGCTGCGATGTTATTGGCGGGTATATCGATGGAAACGCCGGGCAGGCTGCAGCTGCTGCAGATGGGCTTTATATAGTTGGCGCCGGGGTGGAAAATGCTGATCTCTATGGAGATCGGGCCGCAGCCTATGTCCTATATGATTGGACGGGTTATTTTTCCATGAAGATTTCGCAGGTCATCAGCCGGGATGTGGTCGGGGAGGCCTGGGCCGGCGATTATTACGGAGGGGAGGCAGTCTTTGTTCTTCAGAATACTTCCCTGGAAAATATGCTTTCTCAGGCGGTGCAGCAGCTGGCGCAGTGGAATCCCAATGCCCCGGAAACTGAGGCGCCGGAGACGAAAGCAGAGGAGCAGACTGAGCCGGAGCAGACGGAGGCAGAAGGGCAGTCCGAGCCGGAAGAGACGGCAGCTCCGCCTGCTGTGGATGAGGAGACCGGTTATCTGGACAATGTCCGCATCCATTATATTGAGGTAGTTGAGCCGGAAACCGCAGAGGCAGAGGAATAATTTTATATCCAATCACAAAACAAGCTGAACACCGCGCACTTTCCCTGTGCTTGATGTTCAGCTTTATTATGCAGTGTGAAGGATTTTACAGCAATTACAGATCCAGCTTCATCTGTACAAATTCCTTGGCACGGGAATTGTATTCGGCAAGGAGCTTCTGAATCCGCTCGGTGGGATCCAGGGCGGCGCTCATGCCGGTGTCGTGGTTCATCGTATTGATAATCAGGGCGGCGAAGCTGCTCATATCCGCCTCAATATACCAGGGGCGGGTCAGAAGGGCAGGATCGCGGTAGTTCAGATTGGTGGTCACCACATAGTCGATGTAGCCTTTTTCGTAGTATTCATCAAATTTGTCCAGCCCATTGGTAAACAGGCCGAAGGTGCAGCAGACGATGACCTTATCGGCCCCCCGCTCCCGAAGCTCCCGGCAGGTGTCTAACATGCTGTCACCGGAGGAGATCATATCGTCGATAACGATGACGGTCTTTCCCTCCACGCTGGAGCCTAAAAATTCGTGGGCCACGATGGGATTTTTGCCGCCGACGATCTGCGAGTAGTCGCGGCGTTTGTAGAACATACCCATATCTACACCCAGGTTGTTGGCAAAATAGACGGCCCGATCCATAGCTCCGGTGTCAGGGCTGATGATCATCAGGTGGTCGCTGTCGATGTTGATTTCCGAATCGCGGTCAAAGATCGCTTTGAAAAACTGATAGGTGGGCATGTAGTTATCCAGTCCGTGCAGCGGCACCGCATTGGTGATCCGGGGATCGTGAGCGTCAAAGGTGATGATGTTTTGGACGCCCATCTCCACCAGCTCCTCCAGGGCGAAAGCACAGTCCAGGGACTCTCTCTTGGTGCGGCGATGCTGGCGCCCTTCGTAGAGAAAGGGCATCACCACATTGACCCGGTGGGCGTGAGATACGCAGATGGAGATGATGCGCTTCAAATCCTGATAATGGTCGTCGGGAGACATATAGTGAGTATGGCCGCAGACCGTATAGGTCAGGCTGTGATTGATCACATCGGTGAGAATATAGAGATCGGTGCCGCGGATGGAGTCCATTAAGCGCGCCTTCCCCTCCCCGGTGCCGAAGCGTGAGGTACGGCACTGCACCAGATAGGTGTCAGCGTCATAACCATAGAAGGAAACCTGTCCCTTTCTGGCCTCCACAGCCTGCGCGTCCTCCTGACGGATGGCGCGAATCTGCGCGTCCACCTTTCTGCCAAAGTCAATGCAGTTTTCCATTGCGCAGATTTTTAACGGCGCAATCGGAATTTTGCTCTGATACGAATTAGTCTGATCCATGATTTCCTCCAAGGCTTGTCTGATAATAGTATTCTGTTTTTATCATCTCTATTCTAACCTGCCCAAAAGTGAGCGTCAAGCGATTTCGCTCTTTTGTTTGGAAAACAATTCCGGCTGCCCCCAGGAAACCGCCGTTAAACACGGCCAGGCAGTTTATGATAACGCCGACAGACATATTCATTCACTCCTTTTCCTGATTATGCGATGTTGTGTCAGATATTGTCTCTGTTCTGGGCGATGGTGTCCTTATACCAATAGAAGGACTTTTTTGGAACGGGTCAGATCCTTATAATAAACGGGAATAAACTTACTGGGTAAAATCCCTATTCATTAACTGCATAAACCGCTGTAAAAGGCAGGCCAGGCCGGAAATGCTCCGGGGCCTGTCTTTTTTTCGCCGCTTTACAAGGGCCTGAAATCTTGCTATGATGGTATAACAGATATGCATGCGGAATACAAGCTGCGAGCAGCTGCAAAACCAATCCGCTGAAAAGAAAAAAATCAGCTGCAAAAAAACGGCAGGAGGAAGAAAAATGGCAGAAAAAATCCGCGGCCATCGGATCACGGCGGTGGAAGCAGGCAGCGCGGCCGATGAGCTGGGCGTGGAGCCTGGGGATCGTCTGATTGCCATCGGCGGCAACGAGATTGAAGATATATTTGACTATCGCTATTATTGTGAGGACAGCTATCTGGAGGTCTTGATCGAAAAGGCAGGCGGGGAAGAATGGCTGCTGGAGATCGATAAGGAGCCGGAGGAGGATCTGGGGCTGACCTTTGAAAACGGGCTGATGGACGAATACCGCTCCTGCCGGAATAAGTGCATCTTCTGCTTTATTGACCAGATGCCGCCGGGGATGCGGGAGACTCTGTATTTTAAGGATGACGACTCACGTCTTTCTTTTCTGCAGGGCAATTATATCACCCTGACCAACATGAGCGAAAAGGATCTGGAGCGGGTGATCCGCTTTCATCTGGCCCCCATCAATATTTCCGTCCATGCTACGGACCCGGAGCTTCGCTGCCGAATGCTTCACAACCGCTTTGCCGGAAATGTAATGGAGAGGATGCAGAGGCTTTACGAGGCGGGGATTGAGATGAACGGACAGATCGTGCTCTGTCCGGGGATCAACGATGGAGAGCAGCTGGACCGGACCATCTCGGATCTGGCCGGTTTCCTTCCGCACATGCGCAGCCTTTCCGTGGTCCCGGTGGGCATCACGAAATACAGGGAAGGGCTGTATCCCCTGCGGACTTTTACGGCTGAGGAGGCGGCGGTTGTCGTCGATCAGATCGAGGGCTGGCAGAGGAAGATTTACGCAGAGCATGGACTGCATTTTGTCCAGGCCAGCGATGAATTCTATATTCTGGCCGGACGGCCGATGCCGGAGGAAGAAAGATACGACGGCTATCTGCAGCTGGAAAACGGCGTGGG
>CALWGV010000109.1 GCA_944380185.1 uncultured Lachnospiraceae bacterium | reverse complement strand
CGCCGGAGTCCGAGATAAAAGCGATGCCATCGGAGCAGGCAAGGGCCATCTGGAGAGCTCTGGCGGGCTCGGCGGTCAGGCCGGTGTAGTGAAATTCATGGCGTCTGTCCCAGACGTAGGAGGCCAGGCGATCAGCTGCCTCCTCGGCGTAAGCCTGATCTGCCTCGGTCTGAGGGACAACCACCACGCCGCAGCCGGCTACCGGGGTGTCATGGCGCAGATATCCTACATGCCAGCTGGCGCTTAGGATCCGGGGATCCTTCTCCAGCTCATTCATGTACCGATTGATGCTTCGCACCGGTTCATCTGTGGAAACACTCTGTTCGCCGCCCAGAATCAGCGGAAGCTTGCGGTATACCGCATGGATATTGCGGCGGTTTTTCATCAGATCACAGAGCATGGAGGCTACCCGGCGGATCGTTGTCTCAGCGTCGGTATGAGGCGACTCACGGTAGCTGCGGATCAGCGTGCAGCTTTCCACATATTCTCTGCACAGATTGCCGTGAGGATCGCAGACTACGGCCACCGGGGTGTACGGACCGACGATCTCGCGGAGTTTCTTCAGAATGTGGTGTTCGCCTGAGCCCAGGCCCTCCACTTCGCTGGCCCCGTGCAGATGGAGAAATACGCCGTCGATCTCAGACAGATGTTCCCGAGCCGTCTCCAGAATACTGGCCTCAATGTATTCGAAGGCCCGCCGCCTGACCACGCCGTTGGAACTGGCGTCGGCATAGATCGTAGGGATGGGGACGATATCTGCCTGATGAAAGACTTCGTCCACCTGCATTTTCTGCACGCATTCGCTGCCATAGGCCAGAGTAAAGACATCCAGATCGCTTTTGTTCGGCATGTTTTCATTGCACTCGATGACAAACTGCCCGACTAAAACCTTCATGGGTTCCTCCTATTACTTTTCGGTGTGTTCTTCGATATATTTCTTGTACCAGTAGTAGCTTTTCTTGGGTATGCGCTTCAGACCGTTTTCATAGTCGATGTAGATCAGTCCGTAGCGCTTGTCATAGCCGTTGATCCAGGAATAGCAGTCGGTGGTGGACCAGGCATAGTAGCCGCGGACATTGCAGCCATCGTTCTGGGCCTTTATCAGCCAGTCCAGATAGGACTTTAAGAATTCGATTCTCTCGTCGTCGTTGACCTCGCCGTTCTCGTCGGACTTTTCGTACATGGCATGACCGTTCTCCGTGATGTAGACGGGAATATCGCCATAGTCCTTTTTGATTCCCATGAGCATATCGTAGACAGTCTTGGGATAGATTTCCCGGCTCCAGGCGTTTTTGGGCGTGGAAGGGTCTACGTCGGTCTGGAACCATCCCTTGACCACATAGCCCTCGATGGTATTCTGCCCGGCGCCCACATTGTTGGGGTAATAGTTGGTCTCGCCGGATTCATAGGGTTTGACCACCGAGCGCGTATAGCAGTTCTGTCCCAGAAAATCCACAGTATTGTTTTTGATGATCTCCAGATCTTCTTCTTTTACAAAGGACAGATCGATGCCGCTTTCCAGAAGCAGAGGCTTTAGATCCTCGGGGAAATGGCCCAGGATAGCCGGATCGGTGACCCATTTGTTTTTGAACAGGTCGGCCCTGCGCTGGGCGATCCTGTATTCCGGCGTGTCCTTCAGGATCTGGACGGAGTTGGTGGTGTGGACAATGCCGATCTGGGAGTGCTTGAAATTCATCCTGCGGAACTCCCGGATGGCCTTGGCATTGGCCACCATGAAATTGTAGGAGACCTGAACCAGTGCCTGCACATCGTGCTTATTTGGCGGATAGTTGCCGGTCAGGTAGGAACAGTTGCCGTTGTGCGTAGCTTCGTTGATGGTTACATAGAAGGGGATCTCCTCGCCGAACTGCTCGAAGACCACCTTGGCATATTTGGCAAATTCATCGGAGAAAACGGGGTTCTGATAGCCGCCTATATCTTCCAGCCAGGCAGGGATGTCATAGTGCAGCAGCGTCACGTTGGGGACAATACCGTTTTCCCGGCATTCCTTGAGTACATCTTGATAAAAAGCGACGCCCTCGGGATTGACATCGCCGTCTCTTGTGGGCAGGATTCTGGTCCAGGCGATGGAAAAACGCAGAGTATTGTGGCCTCCTTCTCTCAGAAGACGGATGTCCTCCTTGTAGCGATGGTAGAAATCAGCCGCCACATCGCCGGTATGGCCTTTTACGTTTTTCTTGCTGTGGCAGAACTGGTCCCAGGTGCTCTCTCCTTTTCCGCCTTCATTCCAGCCGCCTTCGCACTGATAGGCAGCGCAGGCAGTTCCCCAGAGAAATCCCTTGTCTACTTTGCCGTTCATCTTGTTCCTCCTTATAATTCATATGGTTTTGTGTATATCTGTCAACGCGCCTGCAGCGCGCAGATATCCGATTTTCTGTCCTTTTGCTTTGTCTGGTGTAGGTCAGTGGTAGAGCGCCATGCCGTTTTTCCAGTTGATTCTGCCCATATTTAATTTGAGGGCAAAGAGAATACTGCAGACAAAGCTTACGACAGTGCAGACAGCACTCAAAAGCAGGGACGTGATGAGAAGCAGCGAAAACACCTGGAAGGCTGTCATCAATGCCCAATATTTGTGAAGCCTATCGGTGTAAAGCTCAATCTGCCGGCCGATTTCCAGCTGTTTGAGTCCCTGTACCAGCTGATAGATAAAGTAGAGCCGCAGAATCACCTCGATCAGACCGATAATATAGATAAAGAAGACATTCACGACTAGTCCCAGAAGGCTGACGACGTAGCTGAAGATACTGTATACCGCAAAGATAGGGGCGAGGGTGCTGCATTTTGCCAAAATGGGACTTTCCCCCCGCAATTTGGTCAGGCCCAGAAAGGCCAGCACATAACCGATGAAATCTGGAAGCAGGCCTATGGTCACACCGCCCAGAGAAAAGTTGAAATCAAAGAGAATAAAAAGTATACCGATAAAAAGCTGGTCCATAAGGCGCCTCCCCAAAAGTTATGTTTTCACAAATGTTTTCGTTAAGGATGTAATGATTGTTTGATAATGTTTCTTTTTGTTGGATTAAAAAGAAAATAATGGAGAACAACATATATTAAATCCTATATTCATTATACACAATAGTATCAGGAATGCAAGAAAAATGTTCATCAATGTTAAACTTGGGGGGGGGGTAAATGGTAATTTCAGTGAAAAAAACGGATGATAGATAAAAAAATATAACAAAATCCAACAAAACCATTTGACAAATCCATAAAGATATGGTAAAACAAAAATGAACAAAAAATAAAACAGAAGTTAACAAAAATAAACTTTTGTTAACGCCTCCACAAAATGTGACATAAACCGGATAGATCCGGAGAGGATGAATAAAAAACGGCTGCCAGTCACCGTTTTTATTATTAATAAAGCTAAGGCTAAGGAGGAAGAAGTATGGGTAAGTTTGAAGAAACATCCAGATATATTCTGGACCATGTCGGCGGCGTTGGAAACATTACTAACGTCACGCACTGCGCCACCAGGCTGCGTATCGAGGTAGCGAAAAAGAGCCTTGTGGATATGGAAGCGATGAAAGAGATTCCGGAATCTGCCGGTATCGTGGACAAAGGCCGCCAGATCCAGGTCATCATCGGACCCAAGGTCAATGACGCCTACAATGAATTTCTGGATATTTCCGGTTGGAAGCCGGGCATGAATGCGGATGCGGAGGTGGAGGATCTGACCGCCAATCAGCCTCACAATGCCAAATGGGTAATGGACAAAATTGCTGGATTTATGGCACCTGTGTTTATGCCCATTGTGCCGGCCATGATCGTCGGCGGTATGATTTTGGCTATCGCCCGCGTGGGAATTAACTATTTCGGCTTGGACACCAACAGCGGCACAGCTAATATCTGCATGGCACTGTTTGATGCCGGCTTTACTTACTTCCCCATCTGGGTCGGCTACACGATGTCGAAACAGCTGAAGATTCCGGAGATCTACGGCGCATTTCTGGGCGCTGTCCTGGTCTGCAGCCGCATCAATGGAGTGGAGGGACTGAGCTTCCTGGGAATTCCGATCCCCACCGTTTCCTATGGCTCCACCGTCTTCCCTGTGATGCTGGGCGTATTCTTCATGTATTTCGTATACAAATTTGTGAAGAAGATCATGCCGGAGGTGATCACCTACTTTGCCACTCCTCTGGTCACAATGATTATTGTGGTGCCGGTTGAACTGATTGTCCTGGGCCCGCTTGGCACTTATTTAAGCAATGCGGTTTCAAACGCCTGCATGTGGCTGTACAACACTCTGGGCTTTGTCACTCAGCCGATCTTGGCTGCTGTATATCCCTACATGGTTATGTTTGGCATTGATAAAGGTATCAGCCCTATCTCCATCGCCATGATTGCTGAGCAAGGCTATGATCTGGTCTTTGCCAATATGGGCTTTATCTCCAACATTGCTGTTGGTGCATCTACTCTGGCTGTGGCATCCACTCTGAAAGGCGAGAAGAACAAGGCTACCAAGGGTCTGTACAGCTCCTTCGGTGTCACTGCTCTGTGCGGCGTTACCGAGCCGGCCTTCTACGGCGCTCTGATCTCCCGGCCGAAGGCTCTGATGGGCACTGCCTGCGGCGCTGTGGTCGGCGGTCTGATCGCCGGTATCCTGGGCCTGAGAAAATACGTGCAGATGGGCTGCCCTGGCCTGATGACCTTCATTATGTATATTGATGAGAACGGCAGTCTGCACTATGTGTTTATTGCTGCCATAGTAGCGGTGGCGACCATAATCGTTTCGTTCATCTGCTCCAGAATCTTCATAATGAGAGATGGCAAAAAGGCGACGAAATAAGTAACTGAGAAAAGCGGCTTCTGCCAGACACAATCCGGCAGGAGCCGTTTATACGCATTGCTATAATTTGCTTAGTATATTTCATAATACGCAAAAAAGGAGTAATTCAGGATGAAAGCTTTAATCGGAGAATTTATCACAGAGTCCAATGCAAATGTCCCCTACATGAATGAAATCACAGCCTATGACATTGCCTTTGGCGACGAGTGCATCCGCAAAATGCACGTGGGCGACATCTTTGAAAAGGCGGGCATCGAGATGATTCCTGCGGTCTATGCGGTAGCCGGTGCTTCCGGTGTGATTAAGAGACACACCTTTGACTATATTGAGGCTTGCTTTACCCGGACAGCCAGAGAACATCTCAATGAAATAGATGGAATCTACCTGATGCTGCACGGAGCCAGTGAAGTGGAAGGTTTGGGTTCTGCCGATCATCACATCCTGAAATCTCTGCGGGAGATCGTAGGTCCCTATGTACCGGTGATGATTGCCTGCGATCCCCATGGCAATCTGTGCAAGGAGTATGTGGAGAGCGCCCAGGTGGTGCGCAGCTATCGGGAATCTCCTCACACGGACAGTGTTCCCACGCGCCGTATTGTGGCTGGGATGCTGTGCGATTATCTGAAAAAAAGAGAGAATATTCATGCTGTTTATCGGAAACTGCCGCTGATCCTGGGTGGTGAGCAGAGTGTGTCTGCCGATGAGCCGGTCAGAAGCATCAATCAATATATGGATGAGCTGGAGAAGGATCCCCGGATCTTAAGCGCCAGCTGGCATGTGGGCTACATCCGCCACGACTGCGATGTGGCAGGCTGTGGTATCGTAGTCTCCCCGGCCACGGAGGAGGACCAGGCTTATGCCGAGGAGGTGGCTGACCGTCTGGCGAAATACGTCTGGGATAAGCGTCATGAGTTCCATTATACGGGTCTGACTGCCGAGCCCGACGAGGCTCTTTCCATGGCTCTGGCTCAGGAGAAGGGACCAGTGTTTATCACGGATTCCGGCGATAATGTGACCAGCGGAGCCACTGGCTGGAATACTTATATCCTGCGCCAGGTGCTGGCCGTGAAGGATCTGTCGAAGAAGGTGCTCTTTGCCTCCATCTGTGATCCGGCCTGCTATGAGAGTTTGAAGGAAACGGAAATCGGTGCCAAGCAGCATATCCGCCTGGGAGTGGGCTATGATGCCATGAGCATGCCGGTAGAGCTTGATGTAGTGGTAAAGAGCAAGGGCGACATCGTCCGCTCCGGGACCACGGGCTCTCTTATTATGAAGCAGTTTGGGAATTGTGTAACGGTCAATGTGGAAGGTACTGGCATTGACATCGTAGTGGCCAACAGTGAGAAAACCTTCTCCTCCAAAGTAATCTTTGAGCGTGGCGGCGTGGACTGGAATGACTACGATATCACAGTGGTAAAGCAGGGGTATATCTTCCCTGAGCTTAAGGAGGCCGCTTCCTTCTATGTAATGTCCCTGACGGATGGAGCTACACCGCAGAATACAGCGGCGATTCCTTTCAAGAGAATTATGCGTCCTATGTACCCCATTGATAATATCTGACAATATAATCAGACGAAAAGGAGAGGAAAATGAAAGTTCTGGCAGGCTATTTTACGACGGAATCCAACGCGCATGTGCCGATGAAGAACAATATCACCGACTATGTGGTTGCCTTTGACGATGAGTGTATTCAGAAGATGCAGGTGAAGGAGGTCTTTGATCAGGCGGGAATTGAGATGATTCCTGCCATCTATGCCTCAGCGGGGGCTTCGGGCGTAATAAAGCGGGAGACCTTTGACTACATTGAGGCCTGTATGGTGCGGGCTGCAAGAGAACATATCGACGAGATCGACGGCGTGTATCTGCATCTGCATGGAGCCAGCGAGGTGGAGGAACTCGGCTCCGGCGATCATCATATCCTGGCGGCGATCCGTCAGGTGGTGGGCCCCTATGTCCCCATCGCGGTTTGCTGTGATCCTCATGGAAATCTGTGCAGGGAGTATGTGGAGAATATTCAGATTATTCGCAGCTACCGGGAATCTCCTCACACAGATAGTATGGACACAATGAAAAAAGTAGCAGGAATGCTGTGTGAACTTTTGAAAAACCGCCAGAACATTCATTCGGTTTATCGTAAGCTTCCTTTAATTCTGGGCGGCGAGCAGAGTGTTTCCACCGATGAACCGGTGCGCAGCATCAATGCCTATATGGACGAGCTGGAGAAGGATCCCAGGATCTTGAGCTGTTCCTGGCATGTGGGTTATATCCGCCATGACAGCGATGTGGCCGGCTGCGGGGTGGTGGTTGTCCCGCAGACTGAGGCAGACCAGGAGTATGCAGAGCAGATTGCTGACCGGCTGGCGGCTTACGTCTGGGAGAGACGTCATGAGTTTCACTATACCGGCCTGACGATGCGCCCGGACGAAGCGCTGAAAGCTGCGCTGGAATTTGACGGAAAGCCGGTCTTTATCACGGATTCCGGCGATAATGTGACCAGCGGGGCCACCGGCTGGAATACCTATATCCTGCGCCAGGTGCTGGCGGTGAAGGATTTGAAAAAGAAGGTGCTCTTTGCCAACATCAACGATCCCGACACCTGGAAACAGCTTTCTGCCCTGGAAATCGGACAAAAGGCTCACATATCCCTGGGGGTAAACCAGGATGAGATGAGCAAAAGCGTGGAGCTTGACGTGACCGTACGCTCCAAGGGCGGCGTGCGGGGATATCTGATGCATCCTCACGATCATATCTATGGCTATGCAGTGGTGGTATCTGTGGACGGAACACCCATCGAGATTTCTGTGGCCAACACGAGAAATACCATGTGCGAGGAGCACCAGTTTGCCGGCATTGGCGTAGACTGGGACGATTACGATATCATTGTGGTCAAGCAGGGATATATTTTCCCCGACTTAAAGGAGAAGGGGAAGCTCTGCATCATGTCGCTGACTGATGGAGCTACGCCCCAGGATACCCGAATTATTCCTTTTAAGAGGATCATGCGGCCCATGTATCCCATCGATGAGATCTGATGCCCAATGGATATAGCAGAAATTGTTTTACAACAAATCATTGTTATGTTTGTCTATATTCTCCTGGGATGGCTGATGTTTCGCGGCGGATTGGTCACGGAAGAAGGGGGAAGGGCTCTGGCCAATATTCTTCTGTATCTGATTCTTCCTTGTGTGATTATTCGGGCTTTCTATCTGGAGAAAAATCGAGAGACAGTAGAGATGGTACTTATGTCTTTTGCCGGGGCCGCCGTTGTGTTGGGAATCGCTATGGCTGTTGCATCTGTTCTTTTTCACAGGAGGCCAACAGATAATTTTAGCGCAGCTTTCTCCAATGCCGGCTTTATGGGGATTCCCCTGATCACGGCAACCCTTGGTCAGGAGGCGGTAATTTATGTGGCAGCCATGATTGCCCTGCTGAACGTGCTGCAGTGGACCTACGGACAGATGATTTTGTCCGGAGAAAAGAGCCGTATACAGGGGAAGGCCGTAGTGAAGAGCCCTGTGGTACTGGCGCTGATTGCGGGAGTGTTGATTTTCGTTTCGGGATTTCGTTTTCCACCCGTTGTGATGGACTGTATGGGCGCAATCGCAGGAATGAACGCCCCGGTGGCGATGATTCTTCTGGGCATCTATATGGGAAAGGTTCCTTTTTCTGAGATGTTTGATTCCGGATGGGTATGGTGGTGTTCAGCGGTTCGTCTTGTGATTATTCCGCTGATAACCATGGCAGCGCTTCAGTTTATTTTCCCGGAGAGAACCACAATGACGGCGGCATTGTTGCTGAGCGCTGCGGCTCCGGTAGGCTCCAATGTGGCTGTGTATGCACAGAAACTGGAGCTTGATTACCGCTATGCCGTAAAGACAGTTTGTCTGAGCACTCTTCTGTCTATCGTAACGCTGCCCTTGATTATGCTGTTCAATGAGATCCTGATTGCAGGATAAAATGATATGAAAGAAGGAGAGGAGGGAATATATATGCAAAAGGTACTGGTGGGTTGTTTTATTGCCGAATGCAATGAGAATGTCCCGGGCCGGGTCGGAATTGAGAATTTTGATATTGGTTACGGTGAGGATTGCATACGCAAGATGAAAATCCGAGATGTATACGAAGAAGAGGGAATAGGCCTGATTCCTTCCATTTATGCGGATGCAGGTTCTACCGGGATTATTAAAAAATCCGCCTTTGAGCACATTCTGCGTATTTTTACGTGTACGGCCAGGGAACATCTGAAAGAAATCGACGGCGTGTATCTGATGCTGCATGGAGCCGGAGAGGTGGAGGAAATCGGATCGGCGGAGCATCGGATTCTGAAGGAGATCCGGCAGATTGTCGGTCCTTATACCCCGATTGCTGTGGCCTGCGATCCTCATGGCAACCTGTGCCGGGAGTATGCAGAAAGCTGTACGGTGATCCGCAGCTACCGGGAGTCTCCTCATACAGACGCCTTGGAAACTAAAAAAAAGGTATCGAGAATGCTGTGTCAGCTGCTGAAGCATCGCCAGAATATCCATGCAGTATACCGGAAACTTCCGCTGATTCTGGGAGGAGAGCAGAGCGTTTCCACCGATGAACCGGTGCGAAGCATTAACGCCTATATGGACAAGCTGGAGGAAGAACCCAGGATTTTGAGCTGCTCCTGGCATGTAGGCTATATTCGTCATGATACCGAGGTAGCCGGCTGCGGAGTAGTGGTTGTCCCACAGACGAAAGCAGACCAGGAGTATGCGGAACAAATCGCTGACAAGCTGGCGGATTATGTATGGGATAGACGCCATGAGTTTCACTATACCGGTCTGACCATGAAGCCGGATGAGGCGCTTAAGGCTGCGTTGAAATTTGATGGAAAGCCGGTCTTTATTACGGATTCCGGCGATAATGTCACCAGCGGCGCTACTGGATGGAATACATATATCTTACGTCAGGTGCTGGCGGTGAGCAATCTGAAAAAGCGTGTACTGTTTGCAAATATTTGTGATCCAGTATCCTACGAACAGTTGAAGAAAATGAAGGACGGTGAACAGACTTCGCTTCACCTCGGTATAGGACATGATGAGATGTCGAAACCGGTAGATCTGGATGTGATTGTGCGCTCCAGAGGCCCGTTGAAAGGCTATTCTCTCCACGACACGGAGGCGACTTTTGGGTATGCGGTTACGGTTTCGGTGATTGGGACGCCGATCGATATTGCTGTAGCGAGTACCAGGCAGGTGATGGCAGAATGCCATCAGTTTGTCAGTGCTCATATTGATCTGGATGCCTATGACATTATCGTTGTCAAGCAGGGTTACATATTTCCTGAGCTGAAGGCAAAGGGGAAGCTCTGCATCATGTCGCTGACCGACGGAGCCACGCCCCAGGATACCCGGATCATTCCCTTTAAGAGGATCATGCGGCCCATGTATCCCATCGATGAGATCTGATGCCCAATGGATATATCTGAAATCCGAGGATAATAGAGGAGAACAGGAATGAAAGTATTAGTTGGACAGTTTGTGACGGAATCCAACGCCAATATTCCGCTGAAGAATGAGATCAGCAATTATGTGGTCGCCTTTGGCGATGACTGTATCCGGCGCACGCATGTGGGCGATGTGTTTGCTCAGGCGGGAATCGAGGTGATCCCCTCGATTTTTGCCGATGCGGCGGCATCCGGTGTGATCAAAAAGGATACTTTTGCCTATATTGAAGCGGGCTTTTTAAACGCGGTGCGGGAGCACTTAGATGAGATCGACGGTATCTATCTGATGCTGCACGGCGCCAGCGAGGTGGAAGGAATCGGCTCCGGAGAGCACCATATTCTGAAGGAGATCCGCAAGATCGTGGGTCCCTATCTGCCGATCTGTGTAGCCTGCGATCCCCACGGCAATCTGTGCCGGGAGTATGTGGAGAGCGTGCAGGTGATCCGCAGCTATCGGGAATCTCCCCATACCGACAGTGTGGACACGATGAAGAAGGTGGCGGGAATGCTGGTGGATCTGCTGCGAGACCGTCAGAATATCCATGCCGCCTACCATAAGCTGCCGCTGATTCTGGGTGGTGAGCAGAGCGTCTCCACCGACGAGCCGGTGAAAAGCCTCAACCAATATATGGATGAGCTGGAGAAGGATCCCAGGATCCGCAGCATCAGCTGGCACGTGGGCTATCTGCGTCATGACAGTCCGGTGGCCGGCTGCGCGATTGTGGCGGTGCCGCAGACAGAGGCGGATCAGGAGTATGCCCAGGAGGTCGCGGACAAGGTGGCGGACTATATCTGGCAGAAACGCCATGAATTTCATTACACGGGACTTACCATGATGCCGGAGGAAGCCTTGAACGCGGCTTTGGCGTTTGACGGAAGGCCGGTATTCATCACGGATTCCGGCGACAATGTGACCAGCGGGGCCACAGGCTGGAATACCTATGTGCTGCGCCAGGTGCTGGAGGTAGAAAAGCTTCAGAAGCGCTTCCTTTTTGCCAATATCAATGATCCGGATACCTATATGCAGCTTTCACCCCTGGAGATCGGAACGAAGGCGCGCATCTGCCTGGGCGTGGGGCATGATGAGATGAGTAAGAGCGTGGAGCTTGACGTGACGGTGAAAGCCAAAGGGAAACTTCAGGGCTTTATGTTCCGCAGGGAAGGAAATTACGGGGACAGTGTCACGGTCGCCGTGGAGGGCCGCCCCATCGACATTGTCGTGGCCAACACCAAGCAGGCCATGGTGGAGGTGCATCAGTTCGAGGCTGTGGGCGTGAATATGGACGATTACGATGTGATCGTGGTAAAACAGGGCTATATTTTCCCTGAATTAAAGGCTATGGGAAAAATGTGCGTCATGTCCCTGACAGATGGCGCCACGCCCCAGGACACACGGATTATTCCATTTAAGAAAATTATGCGTCCCATGTATCCCATCGATGAGATCTGACAGCGGTGCAGCACTAAAAAAGAACGATAAAACAGACGGAAAGGAAACAGACCTATGGAAAAAGAGAAATTTCTCTGGGGAGGAGCTACGGCGGCTTATCAGTGCGAGGGAGCCTGGAATGAGGACGGCAAGGGCCTGAATATCTGGGATGAGTTCTGCCACTCTGCGGCCAACGCCACGGGAATCACGGCGGATGTCTCCAGCGACTTTTATCACCATTATGCCGAGGACATCCGCATGATGGCCGAGGGCGGACAGAATACCTTTCGCTTTTCCATCAGTTGGTCCCGCATTGTGCCGAAAGAGGATCGTGCAGTAAATGAGGCCGGTCTGGCTTTCTACGACAGGGTGCTGGACGAGTGTGAGAAATACGGCATCGTCCCCAATGTGACCCTGGTCCACTACGATCTGCCGGACTACATCGGTCATAAGGGGGGCTGGCTCTATGACGGCGTATCCGATGAATTCGCCTACTATGCTTCCGTGGTATTCCGGCATTTCGGAAATCGAATCCCGCTCTATGTGACCATCAATGAGCCCAGCCACAATGCTTCCTGCTGCTACATGGTGGGCAATTATCCGCCCAACGAGCAGAATATGCAGCACTATGCCCACTGTGCCTACAATATGGTCATGTGCACGGCCAAAGCAGTGCGGGAATTCCGTAAATTGAATCTTATCGGCTCGCAGATCGGCATCGTCCATTCCTCCGGCAATACGGAGGCTCTGCACGATACGCCGGAGGACCGCCTGGCGGTGAAATACGGCGACATGTTCTCCAACGACTGGGTGCTGGATCCGGCGATCCGCGGC
>CALWGV010000108.1 GCA_944380185.1 uncultured Lachnospiraceae bacterium | reverse complement strand
CCGGCAGGCTTCTTCTCTGCCGGCTCTTTATTATGATGACGAGGAGGTATCATATGCCCAGGGGAAAGGTAATAAAGCGTTCCTTGGATGAACAGATCAGCATGCTGGAGGAGGACATCCGGGTCGCCCATAATAAGCTGACCAAGCTCCAGGGAAAGCTGAAAGAACTGCAGAAGCAGAAGCGGGAGGAGGATATGGCCGATCTCTACTCCCTGGTAAAAGAAAGCGGCCTGTCCGTGGAGGAAGTGCGCCAGATGCTCACCGACACGTCATCCGCTCCTCAGCCGGCAAACCATGATATCGCCTGATGGTCCCGGACGGCAATGCAAAAGCAGCGCAGGCGGAGGTGAACCAGTCCAAGGCGAATCAGTCGGAAGGCTAGTCGGACTTTTTTTCAAGAGTACTTGACAGGAATCGATGGTTGTGATATAACTATAAAGCGGTTCAAAAACCGGTACAGGGGCATAGTTCAATGGCAGAACAGTGGTCTCCAAAACCATCGATGTGAGTTCGACTCTTACTGCCCCTGCTGAAAGCGGAAAGCCTTAAAACAGACAGGCTTTCCGCTTTTTTGTCATATGAATTTCTACTTCGTTCTATGTAATTCCGAATGACAATTCTACAGGATATTAAAGTAAACTCCCGCAATCCCCAACACAAAAGAGCAGATAAGCGTAATGTAGATACCATATTTCGGATTTTTCTTAAGTATCCAGTAATAGATAAAAACAATCGCATAGGGAAGAGCTTTCGGCAATACGGAATTTATCAAGTCATCCAGTATTAATTCCTTTCCGGAAAGATTAAATACGGTAGTCAGGTTTAGCTTGACATAGTTCGTCACTAATCCTGCTGTAACCATCATACCCACAATAGTAGAACCGTCTACAAACTTCTGAATAATATTGGTTTTGCGCATTTTTACAATCAACTTTGTACCATATTCATATCCGAGCTTTGTCCCGTAAAAACGCATAACAAAGCATACGATCAGATTCGGAACAATAAATACTATCGGCGCAATAGGATTTCCCTCTATCGCCAAGCCGGCGGCAAATGCTCCCGTAATCGTAACGACAACGCCCTTAAAGAAGGAATCTCCAAATCCTGCGGTAGGCCCCATCAAGCCTGCTTTTGTAGCGGAAATCGCATCTTCTGAAATAGGCTGTCCAAGAGCCCTCTGTTCCTCTAGAGCCGCCGTCACGCCTAAAATCAAATTGTGCATCCATGGATGCGTGTTGTAAAATTCTGTATGGCGCAAAACAGCCTTATTCAGCTCTTCACCTTTGTACAATTTTTTCAGAACAGGGTACATGGCATAACTGAAACCAAGTCCCAAATACCGTTCATAATTCAAGCAGGCACCAACAAGCATTGAACGGCGGTTCAGGCTGGAAAAATCCTTTTTATCCAGAATTCGGTTAGCAAAAGCTGATGCCTGAACATTTTCTCCCTGCTCCGATTCCTCTCTGCTGCCAAGCGTATAAATCGCCACTGCTACACCGGTACTGAGAATAGCAATGCTTAGAATATTCAGATTCAAATAAGCTGTCAGCACATAGCCGATCATCAAGAATGACCAGAATCTTCGGAAATCCATCATTTTCAGGAGCATCGCCATACCCATGGCAGGCATAATCCCTCCGGCCACAGAAAGGCCCTCTCGCAGCCACTCCGGGAACCTCTCATAAAGAGCCTCCACCCATGTACTTCCGAAATACACGCCTAAAAATGAAGATAACGTCCAGCAAATAAACATGCATAACAGACACAGCAGTAGATTTTGATTTACCGCTGAAGATTTCCCGCTCATGATCTGCCGGTCTGCCCGATGAATAATCAGCAGATTTACATTGTAATCCAGCAGTAAAATAAACTGAGCAAAAACACCGATAGGATAGGCCAATGCGATTCCTACTTCCGGATTTCCTCCGCTGGTTATCGCCAAGACTGTGGACATCATTCCGGCAAATTGGGCGTTGGGCGGGACACTTCCGCCTACCGGAAACACCCCCATAAACATCATTTCTACCGTTCCGCCCACAATCAGTCCTGTCTCGAGGTCCCCCATCAGGAGCCCAATAATCGGTCCGGCAAACACAGGCCGGCTAATCTGTATATGTCCATAGCCCAAATTTTCCGACAATAGCAGACCCATTACCACGGCAATCAAAAAAGCTGATAACAATTCCATAATACCCCTCCTTCATCTACAATAAATTTTTTACATCATATTTGCTTTCTGTCGGCAGCTTCTGAATTTCACAAGGTATCCCTGCCTCCATCAATTTCTTCAGTGCAGCCGCCTCTTCCTCCGACACACATACCGTCTTATAAATTTCTCTTTTTCCCGGCTTAAAATGAATGCTTCCGATATTCAGCTTTTTTATGGCGAGCCCATTCTGATACAATTTAAGAAAAGTAACCGGACTCTTTGCCAGAACAAATAATCGTTCCGTCAATGCATTAATTTCCTGGGCTGCGTTCTTTTCTGCAAAAACATACAGTTTTTTTCGATTCGGAACACTGATTTCCAAAAGTTCCCTCATCATTTCATCGCCTGCTGCTGCGTCGTCAACTACCACAAATGCATCAAAGTCTATTGACTTTGCCCAGGCACAGGTGATCTGTCCATGAATCAGCCGCTCCTCTACTCTGCAAAATGCCACTGCCATTATATTCCCCCCTTTCCTGTTCTCTCTTTCGTTTCCTGCTTATCCGTCGTTCTTTTTATAAAACCCAGAGATTCCCTGGACTCATCTTGAAGTTTTTCAATGTCTGAGATCTCGTCTTCACCAGACACCGCCTGCATACACATTTCAAGAATCAGCGGCAAATTTACCCCATATAAAATATCCACGTTTTTCCTTTCCCGGCAGAGCAGATACGCCATTTTTGCCGGAGTTCCTCCCAGAATATCACACAAAATATAAATCTGCTTCGCATCGCTCAAGGAATCCAAGCAGTCCTCCAAATGCTTCTTGTAATCCGCCTCGCTTTCTTCCGGCATAAATTCCACGGAATGGATGACCGGTTTTTCTCCCACCAACAGCCGTACAGCACTTTTTATTCCTCCAGCAAATTTTCCATGGCCTGTGAGGACAATCTCAAACATTATTCATTCCCCCTTTTGCAGAAAACATTTATCTTCTTTCCCGATACTTCGGATTTTTATATCTCGTATACCCCTCCTTTAAAAACGTTTTGTGAATTACCGTGGGCTGATATCCCGTCGCTTCGATCACATAATCCTCAATGGTTGCCGGGATTGTCACAATATCAAGATAATAAGCATCAAAGCAATACTTCGGCTGGCTTCTCGAATAAATATGCACGCTCTCGCCATCCACAACTGTAATTACGGTAAATTGACCATTGTTCCTTCCCTCATAGCTTCCATGGGTAGCCAGCTCCACCCTTCTGGTTTCGTAATACATCAAATCTGTTTTGCCCACTATGTACTCTGCATATTCATCCGTT
Organism: uncultured Lachnospiraceae bacterium; assembly: GCA_944380185.1. GTDB lineage: Bacteria > Bacillota > Clostridia > Lachnospirales > Lachnospiraceae > RGIG7193. The sequence continues at coordinate 28,428 of CALWGV010000108.1, read as the reverse complement.
TTTTCTACCAAAATCGGATCAATTGCCAGATTCTCTCGTACCCACTGGGAATCCCGCTCAAAGCGAAGTACCTTCTCGGCATTCTTCGTGTGTATGGGTCTCGTATTTCCATCGCTGTCTTTTCGATTGTAGTCATATACTTTGTAGGTATATGAACCAATAGTGAGGCTTCCCAATTCAAGGATCAGCTGGTTTCTGCCCGAAGCATGTACCGTTCCGGCCGGCAACATAATCTGACGTCCCGGAGTGCTGTCAATAGAATTGATGTATTTCCGATAATCAATCTCTTCATGCGTAAGCTCCGACCGCTTTGCTGATTCCAGAAACTCTCTTCCGTCTCCGCAAAAACCACAGTACGTCTTGGCCCCATGTCCTGTAGCGATCACATAATAAGCCTCATCCTGTCGGCCAAACTCATCATAGTTTTCAATCACAAAGTCTTCGTCAGGATGTACCTGCACAGACATATTCCCGTTGCTGTGCCAGGTATCGTCATAGTTAAATCGAATAGGAAAATATCCGTCAAATTCTTTCACACAATGCTGCCCCATCATCTGGACGCCTTTCGCTTGGACAAAAGTAGAAAAAGGAATATCCAGCAATGTTTCCCCCGCCTCTACAACAATACTCACCTCCATAGGGATCATGTCAAATACCCAAGCTATGTTCGGAGAGATATCCTCCGGCAGCTGCCGAATTTTGCGAATATATTCCCCGCCCCATATTCCTTCCAGATACACCGGCTTTGCTCGAAAAGGGTAATGGACCAGATGTTCAAGAACTTCATCCAGGATATGTCCGGACATCATGACATAATTGTCCGAATCACTTCCCAAAATATATAAATCTATCCTTTTGTCAGATAAAAGTTCCTTTCTCAGTCGAACGGCCACTTCAAAGTCTACATAATAGTTGCGCCGCATAAGAAGTGAAAATGGTCTCCCTTCTCGATCCCCAATATTGACAAATTTTTTTTCTCTGGCTCGTATTGCCGCTGCCTTCGGCGTCACATCTATATAGGCAACGGCATCCAGAAAAGGTTTGAAAATACCGCAGGCGCTTCCCATTCCATATATAATAGTAATTCCTGTGCCTGCAGTTCCATCCACTGTCTCTATTGCTTTTTTCTCATTGATCAGCGCATCTATTTTGCCTGAAAACAGCCGTCCAAACAGCAGCACTGGATCATCCTCATAATTGAGCGGCAGATTCTCTGCCGTAAGCTCATCGATTTCTTCCTGACTTTTATACAACCTTTTCATGTCAATCAGACGGCAGGGATATCCGGCTTTCCTCAATCTCGCTTCCACGGACAGTGCTATCTCTGCAAATTGGGCACTGACATAGCCATCCAGTGCCATTACGAATCTTTTGCCCGCCCGTTCCGCACAAAACGCTGCTATCCTTTCTTCTACTGCTTCATTTCCCCGTATAATTTGACTGACTGTACCCTGCGCAAGAGCTATTCTGTTGACTGCCCTGGGGTCATCATAGGCCAACGGTTTAAACATAAAGCTCATGGTTTGCCATCCTCCTTTTCCACATGTGTCACACTGATTCTTTTAATACAAGTATCATAATTCTGGTTTACATAGGCCGCATAAAGTATATCGATAATATTCAGCTGCGATATTCTGGAAGACATTGCGCCGCTTCTAAAGAATAATTCCGTGCTGGCAACATAGAGATTGTAATCGGCTATTTTCGACAATGGCGAAGTCTCAAACCTGGTAATCGCAATAATAGGCGTACGATTCTTTTTAACGATCTGCGCACAGCGCAAAGTTTCCTGCGTCATTCCGGAATAACTGATGACAATGGCCACATCCTCTGGCATTGTATTTTGAGCATGTATTACCTGAAGATGCCAGTCATCCCCAAAAATAACGCTTTTATTGATTCTGGCAAACTTCAAATATGCATCTCTGGCCACCAACAAAGAGGCGCCGATCCCAAACAGGACAATATTATGAGCCGAATTTAAGAGCTCCAGACACTTTTTTAGGGCCTCTCGATCAGCAAGCTTTAACGTGTTTTCCAGAGATGTCATGTTTTTATAGGTGACCTTGCGAATAATATCATCCAGTCCGTCTTCTCTTTGGATTTCCTTTTTATACTCGCTTTCCGTATCTTTTCTTATTGCCACGTCGCACAGAAAGGCCTTGTGAAATTCTTTGTATCCTTCAAACCCCAGCTTTCGGCACAGCCGAATAATCGTGGACGCAGAAGAATAGGAGCGGTCCGCCAGTTGCTTAATACTGCAATTTACCGCTGCATCCGGATAGTTGAGCAGATATTGAAGGATGCCTCGCTCTGCTCCGCTGGCTTTCGGAAAATACTCTTCCAACCTAATCAAAACGTTTTTCATTTTTCCCTCCATGAAGTGGTTTCATTATATCATATGGTTCATTTTTATCAATAATATGCCTCTGTTTTGGTACTTTTTTTCATTTTTTGATATTTTTCCGCGTTTGTTTGTGAAAACACGAAACAATACCTCTGTTTCTCTCTCAATTTTCCATTCTATAGTACCAAGCAGAACAGAATTATTTCGCATATATAAAAACAGCAAAGAGGTCCTGTGCAGAAGATTTCCTTCATCCACACAGGACCTCTTGTTTCATCGTATTTTATTCGAAAACGGGGCCGCAGCTACAGCAGCTTGATCGCTTCCGCCACGCTGTCCACGCCGATCAGGCGAATATCGTCGGTCCGGCGCAGCCCCTTCAGAGAGACTCTGGGCAGGATGCAGGCAGAAAAGCCCAGACGCTTTGCCTCGGCAATACGCTGCTCCGCCATATTCACCGCGCGGATCTCGCCGGACAGACCCACCTCGCCGAAAACCAGGGTGCCGTCCGGCACAGCCAGATCCCGGTAGCTGGAGACAATGGCCAGAACAATGCCCAGATCCAGCGCAGGCTCGTTGACTCGTATGCCGCCGGCAATATTTACATAGGCGTCACACTCCCCTAGACGCATGCCCAATCTTTTTTCCAGTACGGCCATCAGCAGATTGACCCGATTATAATCCGTTCCGGCCGCCGTGCGGCGGGGCTGTCCGAAATTACTGCGGCAGACCAAAGCCTGTATCTCCAAAAGCAGCGGTCTCGTCCCTTCAATGGCGCAGGTCACCACTGAGCCGGAAGCATTCTGAGGCCGTCCGTTCAACAGATACTGAGAGGGATTGGGCACCTCATGAAGGCCGTCGGCCTTCATCTCGAAAACACCGATCTCATTGGTAGAGCCAAAGCGATTCTTCACTCCCCGCAGAATCCGGTAGGAGGCGTGACGATCTCCCTCGAAGTACAAAACGGTATCCACCATGTGCTCCAGCATTCTGGGCCCAGCCACCGTGCCCTCCTTGGTCACATGCCCCACAATGAAAATCGGAATGCCAAGACCCTTGGCCAGCTGCAAAAGAGCCATGGTCGACTCCCTCACCTGGCTGACGCTGCCGGGAGCCGCATCCACCGATTCTCTAAACATGGTCTGAATGGAATCGATAATCACCGTCTCCGGCTTCACTTCCCGGATCACCGTCTCGATCACATCCAGGTCCGTCTCACACAGGAGAGTGAGCTTATCGGAAAACTCGCCCATCCGGTCGGCCCGCAGCTTGATCTGATGCAGAGACTCCTCGCCGGATATGTAGAGAACATTCACTCCGGCAGAGCTCAGGCTGCGGCACATCTGCAAAAGCAGCGTCGATTTGCCGATACCGGGATCACCGCCTACCAAAACCAGGGACCCGGATACGATACCGCCTCCCAGAACCCTATCCAGCTCCTTAAAGCCAGTTTTTCGCCGCTCGCTCTGATCTGCTTCGATCTCCTTTAAAGTGCGGGGCTTTACTTCTCCATGCACGGCAAAGCCGGAGTTCATGCTCCGGCTGCCGATACCTGTATGTCCTGCGGCCCCGGAGGCCTTAGGGGCCTCCACCATCGTATTCCACTGTCTGCAGCCGGGACACTGGCCCAGCCACTTGGAAGACTCGTAGCCGCATTCCTTGCAGAAAAACAAAGTCGATTTTGCTTTCGCCATTACTTCTTCACGCTTACCTTCTGACCCACTCCCGGCTCCATCTCCAGGCTCAAAGACAGTTTGCCTCCCATGTTGGTCGTCATCTGACCCAATACCTCACCGTTCACTGTAACGGTATACTCCTGGTTTTCCAGAAGCTCCAGAGTGATCTGACAATCCCTGCCAGCCTCCACCTCAAAATCCACGCCGTTTTCATTCTCGACGAAATCATGGACAGCGGTGCCCGGCACAGATTCATAGACGAACATACCGTTCTTCTCAAGCTTCGTGATGTCGCAGTAGGTCTTTACCTTGTACAGATCACCGCCCACCTCATAGTTATCCAGCTTTGCCTTTGCGCCAAGCTCATAGTTGCCGAAGCTCAATCCTCCGTCTGCTTCCTTACGGATCAGCTCTGTCACGACTGACATTTTTCCTTCCTCCTGAATGTTAACTTTTCTTCCCCGCAGGTGACGAATACGGTGTCGCCTCCCTGAATTTTACCGTCCAGAATCTCTTCCGCCAGCCTGTCCTCAATCTCATTCTGCAGTGTGCGCCGCAGAGGACGGGCTCCGTACTTTTCATCGTATCCCTTGTCGATCAGGAATTTCTTCGCCTCCTCATCCACCTCCAGATGAATACTCATCTGACTCTGGATCCTCTCATCCATAGTCTTTAGCATGATATCGACAATTCTGCCCATATCTTCCTTGGAGAGAGGATGAAAAACGATGGTCTCATCGATGAGGTTTAAAAATTCCGGTTTGAAAATCCGTCGCACCTCATCCATCACACCGGATTTCATGCGCTTGTAATTTTCCTCCTCGTTGGTCACCGATGAAAATCCCAGTCTCTTGGGTTCCACGATATTCTGGGCGCCGGCATTGGAAGTCATGATCAGCACCGTATTCTTGAAATCAATTTTACGCCCCTGGGCGTCGGTCACATGCCCGTCATCCAAAATCTGCAGCAGCAGATTGAAGATATCGGGATGGGCCTTCTCTATCTCATCAAACAGGATCACCGAATAGGGATTCCTGCGCACCTTCTCACTGAGCTGACCGCCCTCCTCATAGCCCACATAACCGGGCGGAGAACCGATCATCTTGGAGACGCTGTGTTTTTCCATATATTCCGACATATCGATTCGAATCAGCGCGGACTCCTTGCCAAACAAAGCCTCCGCCAAAGCGCGGGACAGCTCCGTCTTGCCCACACCGGTAGGTCCCAAAAAGAGGAAAGAGCCGATAGGGCGTTTAGGATCCTTCAGGCCCACCCGGCCGCGGCGAATAGCCTTGGACACCGCGGAAACGGCCTCGTCCTGTCCCACTACCCTCTCGTGCAGAATCTGCTCCAGGTTTTTGAGCCGCTCACTCTCACCCTCCTCCAGCTTCTTCACCGGGATCTTTGTCCACTCCGACACAATGTCGGCAATCTCATTTTCCGTGACGAAAAGCTTCTTCTCCGTCTTCTCCCGCTCCCAGGCAGCTAAAAGCTTCTCTTTCTTCTCCCGCTTTTTCTCCTGGCGGCGCTTGATTTCTCCGGCTTTTTCAAAGGCCTCCTTCTTGACAGCCTTCTCCTTGTCCTGCTCCAGGCGGGCGATCTCCTCGTCCAGCTTTCCGATCTCCGGCGGGGCGACAAAGGCAGTCAGACGAACTTTGGACGATGCCTCATCAATCAGATCGATGGCCTTATCCGGCAGGTAACGGTCGTTGATATAGCGGGCCGACAAGCGTACAGCCGCTTCCACTGCATCGTCTGTAATGGTCACATGGTGATGGTTTTCATAGCTTCCCCGCAGCCCTTTTAGGATGGCGACGGTCTGCTCCTCGCTGGGCTCTTCCACTACCACGGGCTGGAAACGACGTTCCAGAGCCGCATCCTTTTCGATGTGCTTGCGGTACTCGTCTATGGTGGTGGCGCCGATCAGCTGGATCTCTCCTCTGGCCAGCGAAGGCTTCAGAATATTGGAGGCATCGATAGCTCCCTCCGCTCCGCCTGCTCCGATAATGGTGTGGATCTCATCCAGAAACAGCAGCACATTGCCGTCCTGAATCACCTCGTTTACCACATTCTTGATTCTCTCCTCAAACTCACCCCTGTATTTGGAACCGGCCACCATACCGGACAGGTCCAAGGTCAGCACTCTCTTGTCCTTCACCGTATCCGGCACATTGCCCCGTACAATCTCCGCCGCCAGCCCCTCGGCGATGGCTGTCTTGCCCACGCCGGGTTCGCCGATCAGGCAGGGATTATTCTTGGTACGGCGGCTCAAGATCTGGATCACTCTCTCAATCTCCTTCTCCCGCCCGATAACCGGATCAAGCTTCCCTTCTCTGGCCAGGGCAGTCAGATCGCGGCTGTAACTGTCCAGGGTAGGCGTCTTGCTTTTCTCCCTCCTCCTGGAGTTCTCCACCTGCTGGCGGTACGCCGACACATCTTGTCCCATATTGATCAGCAAATCCACATACAATTTCTGAATACTTACGTTGAGCGTATTGAGCAGCCTGGTGGCCACACAGTCTCCCTCCTTAATGATGGCGATGAGAATGTGTTCTGTGCCGATCAGCTGCGATTTGAATTGAACGGCCTCCCGGTAGCTGTTCTCCAGCACACGCCTGGCCTTGGGTGAATAGCCGTTGGGATCCATCATATGGACCGGATTAGCCGGAGCGATCAGCTGATTGATCAGCTCGCTCACCTTCTCCGACGTCACCCCATGAGCTGCAAGAGTCTTGGCAGCCACTCCGCTGCCTTCCTCCAAAAGTCCCAAAAGCAGATGCTCCGTACCCACATAATTGTGGCCAAACTCACCAGCCTCCATGACGGCCAGCTCCAGAGCCCGCTTTGCTTTATTGGTAAATCTTTCTTTCATCGTTCCTCCTAAATATGCCTGCCGGCAAAGTCCCTTCAGCTTAACTGCGGCAGACTCTGGCGAATATATTCCGCTCTGGCTTCATCCAGGGCGTCTCCCTCCAGAGATTCCGTGCGACCTAGCTTAAGGCCTGCCGGCCGAATGTTCAGCATAAGGCCGAACAAATTCACCGGCTGTTCCAGCTTAATCAAATTCTCACACAGCCCCAGCCTCAGCTGTGACAGATATGTCATGCCCTCCTTGTAGGAAAGCTTTCTCGCGTACTTTAAAACACCGTAGGATTTATAAACCTCATCCTCCAGCTGAAGGCGGTGGCTGCGCAGAGCAAGAGCTTTGACCTTGCGCTCCTGAGCGGCCAGCTGGCCGGCAGCCTGAGAGACCAGACCGATGAGCTCCTCCTCCGTCTGCCCCAGAGTCTTTTGGTTTTTTACCTCGTAGAGACCGCCGTAATTTTCACCGCCATCCCCGGAAAGGCCCTTGATGGAGATACCGAAGCGGCTGTACTCCTGGATCAGCTTGCGGAACTGAGATCCACTGGATAGCATCGGCAGATGCACCACAACACTGGCCCGCAGGCCGGTGCCCACATTGGTCAAAAAGGCTGTCAAATAGCCGTACTTCTGATCAAAAGCGTAGGACACCCGCTCTCCCAGCTCATCATCCAGCTGGCTGAGGGCAGGCCACATATTTTCCAGGCTGCGGCTGCCGGACAGCATCTGCAGACGCAGATGATCCTCGCCGTCCAGCACCAGGCTTACCGATTCGTCCGGCGAGAGGGCCAAGCCCGTGGGCTCTTTATCCTCCACTCTGCTGTGATTGATGACTCTCCTCTCATACAGAGCATTCAGGCTGATTTCATCCAGCTCATTCAAATGGCAGTAAGCATATGGCTGTCCGTCCTCCGCCATTAACGGCAGAACCTTCTCCTCAAGAAAATTCAGCATCTCGCTGCGCTCCTCATGACGCAAACGCCCGGGGAAAACGTGTCCGGCCACATTGCGCACCAGGCGCAGCCGATTCATCACAAAGACATCGTGCATCTGATCCGTTTCTTCAAACCACTTTGTCATTTTTCATCCCTTCCCTCTGCCTGCTTTTTTTCCAGGGCATGAATCGCATCACGATAATTCGCCGCCGCCTCATAGTCCTCCTCAGCCACGGCTTCTGCAAGTCTGGAGCGCAGGATGCCCAGCTGCTCGATATCCGACAGCGGTTTTTCCAGGATATCTTCCTCCTGCTGCTCTTCGTCGTACTCTGTCGGACGCTTGCCGGTATGCGTATCGCTGCCGTGCAGCTGCTTCAGCTTGTCGCTGATCAGAAGATCAAACATATGATAACAATCCGGACAGCCAAACTGACTGTTCTTCACAAAGTCGCCATAGCTGGTCTTGCAGGTGGGACACACCAGACGGGCCATCTCTTCAGACTGTTCCTTCTCCCGACCGTCGCCCAGCCCCAAAAGCTGAGACAAAAGCTTGCCGATAGGATATTCTGAATCAAAAAGGCTGGCCAGCCCGGTATATTGTCCAAAGTCAATCTCCTTGGCGCAGTGGCTGCAGAGATTGTGTTCGGTGGCGACCCCTCCGACCACCTCTGTATAGCGAATGTTTGCTTCTCGAATCTTACATCTTTCACACAACATAATCATCGCCTCCAATAAATAGGATATTCCAAACTCTATCCTACATTCATTCATTAATAGGCACAAAATGGCTCTTATACTCGCGCCGTTTCGCATTCAGCTGAAGGGAAGACCAAATCAAAATCCCGCCAAACCGTCTGCATCTCCCGGCATCATATCGCTCAGTCTCAACACCATAGTATAAAAAACCATGGCGGCTGTCAATCCTCAGGCCGTCGGACCAAAAAAGAATCCTGCTTTGCAGGACTCTTAACCTGTGGGCGGGAGCGCTATCCCGCTGCGCTCCCGCATCCTCTGTCTCCTCTAAAAATCTAACAGATCAAAATCCTCATCTTCTTCCAGCGAATCATCCTCTTCGTCCGATTCATCCGACTCAGCTGATTCATCTGGTTCAACCGCCTCAACTGATCCATCTGGTTCAACTGATCCATCCGCCTCATCCAAATCTACGATCTCGAGCTCCAGATCCTCTTCATCGTCCGCATCAGCATCGGCAAAATCATCGTCCGTCACCTCGCCGTCATCAGCAGGACCAGCATAATCTTCATCGTCATCATCTGGATCATCGCCATGTCCGGACCGCCGCAGCAGCAGAGCTGCAATGATGACAAACAGCAGAACCAGGCAAAAAATTCCCAGCACCAGAATAAAAATATTAGCCGATGACAGATTCTCTGCCTCATTGCTGGGTTCCCGCTCATCAACGGGAATCGTTACCATACCCTGACCCTCGCCAGACTCTTCCGGGACAGTCTGCCCGGCTGTCGCCTCCGTGGGCGCAGGCGACTCGGCAGCGACAGACTGAGACGCCTCTGTTCCCTCGGCAGCCGTCTGAACCGGCTCTGTCTCCGGCATCTGTTCTCCTTCTGTCTCCGGCTGAGACTCCTGTGTCTGCGCAGTCTCTCCTTGGGTCTCTGCAGAAGACTCGCCGCCCCCTGCTTCCTCTTGGCGGATCACCGTAATGCGATATTCACGCACAGCCCCATTGGGAGCAGTCACCGTCACCGTAACAACATTCTCCCCCACTGCCAGATCGCCGGTGCCATTGATAACCTTCTGAGCCTGAGGCGATGTCGTATCGGCAGTCACCGCGATTCTGGTCACATCATAGGGAACCGTGACCGTATAGGTCAGCTGCTGCGGATCAAATTCCGGGTCCAGATCTGCCTGCGCTACCCGCAGAGAAGAAAGACTGTTGTCACCGGAAACCGTCTCCACCGGTATCGTCATGGTCTCCGCATACACCGGGTGCGCTCCGCCTGACAGGCAGAGAACAAAAGCCAGTGCAAAAAAAGCCGCTCGTATTCTTTTTCTCATATGTATTCCCCTCTCGCAGGGCAGATCTTTGCCCATATACAGAAACTCCCCCGGTATTTCAGCCGGCGGAACAACAATCCAACGCAAATTATTAACCGTAAACCCACCTGCAAAGGCGGATATATTCCTTTGCTTGTAACATTATACACAGAAAACCCCGTTCAGTCAACGCAGCGTAACAGAATTTTCACAATATAATCTTTACGCCGCCGGGCATTGATTTTTTCTTTTTATAGATGCGAGGCTTTGTAACAAATAAAAAAGCCCCGGCAAAAATCCTGGCCGGGGCCCTTTTGGGGGACTGCCCGCGGACAGCCCCCTTTCGGCTGATTATTTCATCACTCGGATATTTTTAGCGCCCAGTTACTCTGCTGCGCCTACCACGCTCTTGGCAGCGATACGGCCGGAGACAATAATCTCAGAGATTGCATTGCCGCCCAGACGATTGCCGCCAAAGAAGCCGCCGGTCACCTCACCCGCAGCCCACAGGCCGGGGATGATCTCGCCGTTCTCATCCAGCACGTGGCGCTCGCCGTCCACTACCAGACCGCCCATGGTGTGGTGAGTGGAAGGAGCCAGATAACGGATGCTCAGGATGGTATCCTCGATGTAGTTGCCGTCCTCGTCATAGCTGCCGATGGTAGCGTTAGCGGAGGCCTTGGGCACATCCAGGGTATCCATCGTTCCATTCAGATAAGCAGCATCGTACTCAACGATGGTGTTGTACAGGGTATCGTAATCGATACCGGTCATCTCGCAGGCCTCAGCCAGCGTGCAGAAGTACTCTTTGCCCTCCCTGTTGTTGGCAGAGGTATTGTCGCCGCCGTTCATTACCTGTACGGTCAGACCGTTTTCACCGCCGTAGGAAAGCTGTCCCTGGGACAGGACGTCACGCTCAGCGGACTCGTCCACAAAACGCTTGCCCTCATTCTCAGTGCCGTCGGGGCTTACGAAAATCACGTTCTCGCCCATGCCATAAGCCAGTTTGCCGTCGTCAGCCCAGCCCAGAGGCATCAGCTGCGTGAAGCCCATGCCGGTGGTGGCAGCACCCACAGCCTGGGCCATGATGATGCCGTCGCCGGTAGCGCTGCTGCGGTTGGTGGTCAGAATATTGGCAGACAGCTGCTCGGGATCCCAGTACTCATTGGTCTCCAAAACCATATCGATGTTAGCGCCATAGCCGCCGGTAGCCAGGATTACGCCCTGGTTCGCATGCAGGGTAACCTTGGTTCCATCGTACATCTCCGCCTCAACGCCGACAACAGCGCCGCTCTCATCGGTGATCAGGCTGTTCGCGGTGGTGCGGTAATATACGGTATTGGCCTCGTTGGCCTCCTCTAACGTATTCAGCGGAACCGCGAAGTAGCAGGCATATTTGCCATCGTCACTATCGCTGGAGACAGTGCCGCCCAAGAAAGTGTTGATGCGCTGCCACAGGCAGCCGATCAGCGTGTCAGTGGTTACACCCCAGTCAAAAATAGAGCCCTGATCTGCCAGCCAGATCTTATCCACAGGAATGTTGTGAACAATCTGGGCTACCTTGTCATATTCGCTGTAGATCCACTCGGTCTGGTCATAGTTCAGACGCAGGCCGCCATAGTAGGTCTGGAAGATGTGCAGCTCCTCGGTGGAGAACACGGTCAGATCGGTCTCGGCAGCGCCCTCAGCCATCCTGGCGTCGGCCCACTCCAGGTACTCCCTGATCTGAGCCTTCAGGGTCTGCAGGGTCTCCAGATACTCCGGATGAACGCCTCTCTCGGGCAGGTTGTAATCGTCGACCGTCATTCTTCCGGCATCGGGATCAACGGTCTCGTCGAAGGGCTCCTCGCTCCAGTTCAGGATCATGCGCAGAGTCTCGATACGGCCCAGGTCGTTGGTTGTCTTATCGTAGGTCTGTCCATCGTACTCGCAGACGCCGGTGGTGGCATCGGGATCGTCCGGATCCCAGACCTGATAATCGTACACAGCCTGGAAAGAGCAGCCGGCTACCAGGGTGTTGCCGCCGGCAGCAGCGTTCTTCTCGATGATGGCAACCGTAGCTCCCTGCTGAGCGGCCTCAGCGGCAGCCATAACACCGGCTCCGCCCGCGCCTACGATAACCACATCGTAGGTCTCGTCGATATCCTCGCCGGGAGTAACCTCATAAGGAATAGCGCCGGTCTGCAGAGCGCTCACATCACAGCCAGCCTGCTCAGCCGCATCTTCAACAGCAGCCAAGACAGCGTTGCTGGTGACGGTAGCACCGGCAACCACATCCACGCCCGTGGAAGTATGGCTCATGATCTCATCAAACATAATGTCAAAAGCAGGCGTACCAACATACTCGGTCTCGCTGTTGGATACCACCTCGATGGAAGAAATCGCATCTTCCGTAAAGGTAACGCTCAGAGCAACGTCTCCGCCAAATCCCTCTCCATGGCCCTCATAGGTGCCAGGGGTAAAGGCGATGGAGCCGGTCTCAACGGACTCTCCTCTGGCCTGGGCCAGAGCCTGCTCCAGAGCAGCCACATATCCGCCGGAAGTCATGGATGCACCCGACACAGCCTCTATATCCGCCGACTGAGCCGTCATCACCTCTTCGTCAAGAGTCGGCAGTGCAGCGCCGCCGATGTTTGCCGTCTCATCCGGTCCTTCGGAGGTTACCTCCGTGATAGAAGTCTCGTCCACCGTGATCGTGACGGTCACATCCCCGCCATACCCCCTTGAGGTGCCGCTGTATGTACCGGGCGTATAGATTGCCTCCGATACGGCGGCTGTGGTGTCCGGCTGCGCAGCCGTCGTGGCATCTGTCTGTGCATTGCAGCCCGCCACAGAAAAAGCCATCACGCCTGCCAGAACCAGCGCAAGACCACGTTTCCAGTTTGCATGAATCATTGTCTCTTTTTCCTCCTTTTCTTTTTTTGGTTATCTTTGCCGGACAGCCGATCTTCTCCCTCTTATCCGGCAGAGCAATATCCTGAGTTAGTATATCATTTATCAAACAATTTTACAAGTTTTACTTTTTTTCTTATTTCCGTAGTTCATTGAACTTTAACTGTTATTATCTGACAAAATTTGCCGGTTTTCCCCTTATAATTTATATATTTACAGATGAGAAAAGCCGTCCGGAACAATTTCCGGACGACTTTTCCCGTAAGGTTGGCAGCTCATATTTATAAAATAGGGATTTCTCCTCTATTTTCCCTGTTCATCTGTTGCGTACAGCGGATACCGGTCGGTCAGCTCCTTCACCATCGCTCTGGCCCGGTCGGCATTCTTCTCCGGATCCTCCACTGTGATGGCGATGGCGCGGGCAATCTGGCGCATATCCTCCTCCTTCATTCCTCTGGTGGTCACCGCCGGAGTTCCCAGGCGAATGCCGCTGGTGACAAAGGCGCTGGCAGGATCATTGGGGATTGCATTCTTATTGCAGGTGATATGCACGGAATCCAGAAGCTTCTCCGTGGCCTTGCCGGTGACGCCTTTGCTTAACAAACTGACCAGCATCAGGTGATTATCGGTGCCTCCGCTGACCAGATCAAAGCCCTGGGCCATCAGTTCATCGGCCAAGGCCTGGGCATTGCGGATTACCTGTTTTCCATATTCCTTAAACTCCGGCTGCAGGGCCTCCTTTAGGCAGACCGCTTTGGCGGCGATCACATGCTCCAGGGGGCCGCCCTGAGTGCCGGGAAAAATAGCCTTGTTGAAATTAAACTTCTTCGCGTTTTCTTCGCTGGAGAGAATCATACCGCCCCGAGGGCCTCTGAGGGTCTTGTGAGTGGTAGTTGTCGTCACATGGGCGTAAGGGATGGGGCTTTGGTGCACACCTGCCGCCACCAGTCCGGCGATATGAGCCATATCCACCATCAGGTAGGCTCCCACCTCGTCGGCAATCTCCCGGAAGCGCTTAAAGTCGATGGCGCGGGGATAGGCGCTCGCCCCGGCTACGATCAGCTTCGGCCGGCACTCCTTCGCAATCTCCAGCACTCTGTCGTAGTCGATAAAGCCGTTTTCATCAATGCCATAGGGAACGAAATGGTAATAAGCTCCGGACATATTGACCGGACTCCCATGGGTCAGGTGCCCGCCCTGGTCCAGACTCATACCCATGATGGTATCGCCGGGCTTGCAGATGGCAAAATATACCGCCAGATTGGCCTGGGCGCCGGAATGGGGCTGCACATTGGCGTACTCGCAGCCAAAGAGCTCTTTGGCCCGCTCGATGGCCAGATTTTCCACTATGTCCACATACTCGCAGCCGCCGTAATAGCGCTTGCCGGGATACCCTTCCGCATACTTATTGGTCAGGTGGCTTCCCATGGCCGCCATCACAGCCCTGCTCACCAGGTTTTCCGAAGCGATCAGCTCAATGTTCTGGCGCTGTCTTTTCAGCTCCAACTCCATCGCTTCTGCTACTTCCGGATCAGATTTTACCACTTCGTCAAAAGAAAACATAGCTCCACTCCTCCTGTATATGATGCCGTACTCATAAAGCGCTGCGGCGCGGCTCCATCCGCGTGTCTGACTACCATCATACCACGAAACGGCCGCGATGGAAAGCCTGCACAGCGCTTCTGATCCATTGATTTTTGTGTGACAAACCACTTGCAGATGCCTATCGCAGCAGGTAAAATCAAAAGCATAATCCAGGCAGACGGAGGTACAAGAAATGACGCAGCTTTTACTGGTAGAGGACGATCGAAGCATATCCGAAAATCTATCCCTTTTTCTGAGAAGTGAGGGTTTTGATGTGACCGTGGCGGTCGGGCAGGCCCAGGCCATGGATCTTCTCGGTTCCCGCCGTTTCGATCTGGCGCTGGTCGACATCTCTCTGCCCGACGGCAACGGCTTTGCCGTCTGCGCGGCAGTCAGAGCCGAGGCCGGCATCCCGGTCATCTTTCTCACCGCCTCGGGGGACGAATACAGTGTCGTCACCGGCCTCGATATGGGAGCCGACGACTATATCAGCAAGCCCTTCCGCCCGCGGGAGCTGGTGTCCCGCATCCGGACTGTGCTGCGGCGTGCCGGCAAAGGGCAGACTCTCTTTCGCCTGCGAGATCTCACGGTGGACACGGAGCGGGGACAGATTTATAAAAGCGGACAGGAAATCTTTTTGTCCGCCCTGGAATACCGGCTTCTCCTGGTATTTCTGAACCATCCGCGGACTATCCTTTCACGCAGCCGCCTGCTGGAGGAAATCTGGGACGCAGCCGGCGATTATGTCAATGACAACACCTTGACCGTGTACATCAAAAGACTGCGGGACAAGATCGAGGACGACCCGCAGCATCCGGCGCTGATTATCACCGTGCGCGGACTGGGCTATCGTCTGGGAGAGGAGGAACGGCCATGACCTTCTGGCGCAATCCGGAGATACGCAGGCAGCTGCTTTTCTATCTGCTCCTCTCTGCACTTCTTTTAATGATAACCTGGTTTGCCTGCGGATGGGCAGCTGCGGCAGTTCCCTGGCAGCTTCGGCAGCGCATCCGTCTCCTCATCCTCCTTTTCACCGGCGCAGCCCTCGCGGCCGCCGGACTTTTCCATTTTCTCTCCACGAGGAAACGCTACCGCAGCCTGGCCCGCCTCTCCGAACAGCTGGACCTGATACTGCATGGCCGCAGCGTTCCATTCTTCGACTGCCAGGAGGGCGAGCTCTCCATCCTTCAGGATGAAATCTATAAGATGACGATCACGCTGCGCCAGCAGGCCGAAAGCCTAAAAGGAGAAAAGCAGTATCTCTGCGAGGCGATCACCGATATCTCTCATCAGCTGCGCACTCCTCTGACCTCCCTGGGCCTGATCCAGACCATGCTGACCGCCGACGATCTGACCGCGGCCCGCCGCCGGGAGCTGACGAGACAGTTTGCCGGACTGCTCCGACGCATCGATGATCTGCTGACCGCACTGCTCAAGATGGCACGCATTGATGCGGGAGCCGTGACCTTCGCCCGCTCTCCGGTAAACATGCTGGAGCTGGCGCGTCAGGCAGCCGCTCCCCTGCGCATTCCTCTGGAGCTGCGGACGCAGGAGCTTTGCTTTCACGGAGACAGCCGCGCCTCCTTCGACGGCGATATGGACTGGACGGCAGAGGCCGTGGGCAATATTCTAAAAAACTGCATGGAACATACGCCCCCAGGCGGGAGGATCGATATGTTCTGGGAAGAAAATGCCCTCTATACCGAGCTGCGCATCGAGGATGACGGGCCGGGGATAGCTCCGGAGGATTTGCCCCATGTGCTGGAACGCTTTTATAAAGGGAAAAATACGGAGGGCTTTGGCGTAGGGCTTGCCTTTGCCCAGACCGTAACTGCCGCCCAGAACGGCGTGCTTACCGCCTCCAACCGTCCTCAGGGTGGAGCCCGGTTTGTCATGCGCTTTTATAAAAGCATCGTCTGACCCATCTCCGCCTCCTTAGGTGACACTCCCTATGTGACAAAATTGTAATGAAAAGGTCACCTCCGTGTCATGTCAGGCAGATATACTAAAGGCAAATCGGACAGACAGGTATACCGTCAAACCACAGGCAGGAGGTAATCAATGGAAATTTTGCGGGCAGAACACATCACCAAAGTTTACGGAAAGGGTGAAAACCGGGTGACCGCCCTGAACGATGTCACCTTCTCTGTCAAAAAGGGAGAGTTTGTCGCCATCATCGGGCCGTCCGGCTCGGGCAAATCCACCCTTTTGCACATCCTAGGCGGAGTAGACCGGCCCACGTCGGGCAAGGTATTCATGGACGGCCAGGATGTCTACGCACAGAAGGAGGAGGCCCTGGCCATCTTTCGCCGGCGTCAGGTGGGCCTCATCTACCAGTTTTACAACCTGATCCCTGTACTCAATGCAGAAGAAAACATGACTCTACCGGTGCTGATGGACGGCCGCAAGGTCAACCGCGAGCGTCTGCAGGAGCTGACGGCCACGCTGGGGCTGACCGGCAGGGAAAAGCACCTGCCCGGCCAGCTTTCCGGCGGGCAGCAGCAGCGGGTGTCCATCGGACGGGCACTGATGAATGCACCCGCTGTGGTATTGGCCGACGAGCCCACCGGCAACCTGGACTCCCGAAACAGCCAGGAAATCGTGGAGCTGCTCAAAATATCCAACCGCCGCTACAGGCAGACCTTGATCGTCATCACCCACGATGAGAAAATCGCCCTGCAGGCCGACCGGATTCTGTCTCTGGAGGACGGAAGAATCTGCCGGGAGGAGGTGCTGCGGCAATGACTCCCGTCTTTTGGAAATATACCTGGAAAAATCTCAAGGAAAACCGCGTCCGCACGCTGGTGACAATTATCGGAATCGTCCTGTCGGTGGCCCTGGTGACCGCCGTCACCGTCAGCATTTCCAGCCTCTTCAACTATGCAGAGGAGGTGGCCATCCTCAACACCGGAGACTGGCATCTGGAGCTGTTTGCGGCGGATGACGAGACCATAGACGCCCTGTCGGATGACGGCCGCGTATCCAAATACGGCGTGCTGCGCACGGTGGGCTATGCCCGGATTGGCAGCCAGAATGCGTACAAGCCCTACTTGTTTGTCGGCGCCATGTCCGACGGCTTTTCCGACATTATGACGCTGACCGTGACAGAAGGCCGCATGCCGGAAAACGATGCAGAGCTGCTGATTCCCAACCACTTAAAAAACGACGGCGGCGTAGAACTGACTCTGGGAGAGAGCCTGACTCTGTCTCTGGGCAGCCGAAAGCTGGGGGGAATCACCTGCGATCAGCATACCGGCTTTATCGGCGGCGAAAGTATCGAAGTGCAGGAAAGTCTTATAGAGGACGGGCGGACTGTCACTTACACTGTGGTGGGATTTTACGAACGTCCCAGCTTCGAAGACCGGTCCGCTCCGGGATACACCGCCCTGACTGTAGATACCGCCGACGCCGGCGGCTCCTGCGAGGTGTGGATTCTTCTGAAAAACATTAACGATACCTCCTCCTTTTTGGAAGAAAAGGAAGCTGCCGGCCTGGCCGGCCAGACAAATCGTCAGAGACTTCGCTATTCCGGCGCGTCGGACAGCGATTTGGCCGTCCTTTTGTACGCCCTCGCCTCCATTCTGATGGTCATGATAGTCATCGGTTCAGTGGCACTGATCGGCAATGCCTTCTCCATCTCTGTGACAGAGCGGATCCGGCAGTTTGGCCTATTGAAATCACTGGGGGCCACGAAGCGGCAGCTGATGGGAAGCGTACTGTGCGAGGGGCTGATGCTGTGCGCAGCCGCTATCCCCCTGGGAATCCTTGCCGGCATCGCAGGCATCGCCATCACAATCTGGGGCTGCCAGGATCTGTTTATGACATTTCTCAGCGATTTTTCCGAAACCTGTGAATTGCTGGAATTTCAGGTTTACGCAGATAGTCGGGCATTGCTTCTGGCTGTGGTCCTAAGCCTTTTCACCGTCCTTCTCTCCGCCTGGCTGCCAGCCCGAAAGGCCCTGCGTCTGACGCCCATCGAAGCGATCCGGCAAAACGGCGAGAGCCGCATCCGCCCCCGCCGAATACGCACCGGTTTCCTGACCCGAAAGCTGTTTGGCCTGGAAGGAACGCTGGCTTCTAAAAATTTCAAGCGCAGCCGAAAACGATACCGCTCCACGATTTTTTCCTTGTTTTTCAGTATCGTTCTGTTTATCTGCGCCAACAGCTTCTGTTATTATCTGAACAGGAGTGTGGAGGACAGCACCGGAAACGACAACTATGATCTTGTCTATCATATGCCTGGCTTCGGAAAAGAAACGGCATTGACGGCCTTCCATGAATTGAAGTCCCTGACGGGAGTGGAAGACAGCGCGCTGCTGTTTTCTCAGACCATGGCTCTCTATGTCGATCCGGAATACATCAGCAAAGAATATGCAAGCTATATTGGAGCCGACGGCCATTGTACCTGCCGCGTGGTCTTTGTGGAAGATGAGAGCTACCGCGCCTATCTGGAAGAATCCGGCCTGGACGCCGCTCTGTATCTGGATCCCGACCATCCCGCCGCGCTGCTCTACGACCGCACGCGCCTTGTGGAGCCGGATCAGGTCCATATATTTCAAATATTTGACCGCAGGATCGATTCCGTGCAGCTTCTCATGGCGCAAAGAGATATATCCATCGGCCGGATCCTGGACGCTCCGCCCTGGTTTGCTCCCACCGGCAGTACCCAGCTCTTTTTGCCGGCAAGCGCGATAGACAGCTGGGGGCTCGAGCTGTCCGAGACCTCCGATATCTCCGCCTATTTTCTGGCGCAGGACCACCATGCCGTTTACGAAGAAATGCGCAGTCTGTCTGAGACATTTGGCGGATATGTCAGCGATTATGCGCAGACAATGTCGGTAACCCGCGCACTGCTGACCCTGATCCAGATATTCACCATCGGTTTCCTGACACTGATCTCCCTGATCGCGGCTGCCAATGTGTTCAACACAGTCTCCACCAATGTTCTCCTGCGGCGCAGAGAATTCTCCATACTCCGCTCCGTGGGCATGACCGAAAAGGGACTCTATAAGACATTGTGCTATGAATGTCTGATCTATGGAATGAAAAGCCTGCTCTATGCCCTTCCGGTTTCCGTGGCTCTGACCTGGCTGATTTATATGCGAATCAAGCGGACCGGTATGCCCGGAGAATTCTATATCCCCTGGCAGACTCTCCTGATCGCCGTGGGGTCTGTGTTCATTATCGTATTTATCACCATGCTGTATGCCGCCCGCAGGCTGCAGGCGACGGACTTGGCAGAAGCTTTGCGCAATGAAAACGCATAGATATGGCAATTCCCGCTCCTATTGAAACATGCACTTGATGGATATAAATCCGCGCCGGTTCCAAAGCCAATATTGGGACCGGCGCGGTAAAATTTCCCACAAAAGGAAACAGTACAGCCAGGCATTTCGTTCTGTCAAAATATCCCCGGAATCACTGTGGCCAGCCACATTCCCACAGCAAAGGACAGGATATTGGCCGCCCAGGCGTAAGCCGCAGCCTTGCCCTTTTTCGTATTTTCAGCATAGCGGGGCAGATAGCGGATATACAGAAGCATCTCCGCCACCGATACTATAAGCTCCAGCAGCACGTACAGAAAAATAAAGAGAAAATACCCGCCTGCAAAATCGGCAATATTCAGAGCCACATTCAGCCCGATCTGGGTAATCACATTGACCCGTACTAAGAATGACATCTCTCTTTTTGACCGGTAGCCAAAAAATCTGGCCAAGCCCAGCTCCGCTAAAATAGTGAGGACAATGCGGGCCGCCAGCGAGATAAGCTCCCAGGTATAATCGTAGCTTTTCACTGCGGTCAGACTGCCGCTCTGATAATTTGACACATCCACCGTATAATAGCTGTCAAAGGCATATCTCTCATAAATGGGGCTTACGCAAAACAGATCTTCCTCCGGAAAATACAGGAGAATCTTAAAAGAATAGGGCGGATAATAAGTCCAGCTGATGCCATCCTCCAGAGAACACTCCCACCATTCCTGCAGAAAGTAATAACCGTCCGAATCCTGATAATCTGAAAATTTTTTCCATATCTCATAGCCCTCATCCCCCGGTGCATAGCGGGCATATTCTTCCGTTCCGTCCCAGGCGCTGTAAGGACCCGTGGAATCATATTGGGATAAAAGCGTCCCATAAAAGACCTCTCCCCCGGCCGCCCCGGTAAAGCTGACCTGGACAGAAGGCTTAGGCCCCGCGTCAGCCAGAGCTTTCGCCGGGAAAACCAGGAAAAATGCCACACACAGAATGACAGCGGTAAACATGGCTGCCCTGGTTCTTCTCATCAAAATCCCCCCTTTGATTGTTCATGCCTTTATATGGATTACAATCAAATTGTAGCATACCCTGATTTTTCTGTCACTTACCATACAGCATCTTTTAGATCTCTTTTTTATACGCGCCAGGCCGCCGCATCCGATCAGGAAATCCAGACCAGCACCGGCGCGGCAAAGAAATACCATGTTCTTTCCCCGCATAAGAATAAAAGCAGCAGAATTGGATACCCGCTGGCAAGCAGGGCCTTTCCATATCCCTCAAATCTGTCCTTTTTCTGGCGCAGCAGAAGGGAACAAAATACTGCCGTCGACATGCAGACACAGGCCACATGAAAAACATAGAGCAGATACCCAATGATCGTTACCGTCTGCGTCAGTAAATCTGCTTCAAAAAAGTCCGGCTCATCCCATTGACACCAGAGCACCAGCACTGCCGCAAAAATCAGCCAGCTGTAAGACAGGGCCGTAACCACCCGCAGCCGGATAGAACGCTGCAGCCTCCTTATCATTTTGCCGAACCCCTTTCCTTTTTTGCCCTAAAGTATATTCTCTTATGTGTCGAATTTGGCGTAATACATCATATCCATATCTGTATCATAAATCGCCATGATAAAGTTGTAAGAGTTCCGTTCAAAAACATCTCCATCGTCATAGACGTCCTCGCTGCCCGTGTATCGGTCACGAAAGTAATAATAGCCGTTTTGAATCTCCGGGAACACAGGCTGTCCCTCATCATCGCACAGATAAGGACCTTTCCTGCCATCCTCTGTATCATAGCCATAAGCCAGGGCTTCGGCATTTTCGCTAAGCGGCAGCGGATGCCAGCCTGCCAGCCCCACGAGCTGATCTGCCAGCCCGCTTTCATCGAAATGCAGAGCAATAAAAGTCATGCCGTCTCCATGAAAGCCCCCATGGGAATCTTCCGATTCAATGACATTTCCCTCCATTACATCCACTCCCAGAGCCTCCGACATCTCCCTTTGCTCTCTGCCTGTGGGAAAACCCAGCATTTCCGCTGCGATCAGCCTCATTCCTCCGCAGCCAGAAAGGTCGCCTGCAGCTATAATCAGAACTATCGCAAGCACCGTTATCTGCCTTATTCTTCCCCCTCTTTTTGCTTTTTTTCTGTCTTCCATTCCCTAATATCCTCCCTCTGCACTTCCGCTCTCGATCACATTTCCGTCCAGATCTTCAAAATACCAGTAAACCGGTTCATCTTCTCTTTCTCATGCGCTCAAAAAAATCCCCCCGTTTTCCCCCTCATTGGTGTATAATTGAAGAAATAATTTCACCACCGGGAGTAAATAACCATGACCCTGCTGCAGCTTTTTCTGTTCTACCTAATCGCAATTAATCTGCTTACTTTTCTGCTCTTCGGGGTAGACAAAAGACGAGCCATCCGAGGACGATGGCGTATCCCTGAGCGCACCCTGCTGCTGGCCGCCTTGCTGGGCGGCAGCCTGGGCGGTCTTGCCGGCATGTATCTCTTCCATCACAAGACCCATAAGCCCAAGTTTTTTGTCAGCCTGCCTATCTTTCTGGTCATCCAGCTGTGCCTGCTCTGGCAGCTGTTTATCCGATGACATCCGGCTGCCGGCTCTCCTATGGTGCGCTGGCCAGAGAATTCCTCACGGAGCCCAGGCGGGAAGATTGCTGTAAGCCAGCATCAGGAAGGTTATACATCCAAACCAGACGCCGATTCTCACTCCCCTAAAGCGCCGCCACAGCTGTACCGTCATCATGACAAAGAGCACCAGCAGCGTCAGGAGCAGCCAGCAGCACAGCGCTCTTTTCAGGGTAAAGCTGCCATAAGTGGAAATATAATACCACATCTTCGAAAAAGCCAGCACAATGAAGGCGATCGTTTCCGCACATAATCCGCTGAGGAGCAGACGCAATCCCTTTCCTGCCTGAGGAGAAAACCAGCCGACCAGGCTGAATACGCACAGGTTCACCGCAGCGACCGCACACAATTCAAAAAATCCTTCTCTGGCATAGGTGCTGACATAGATTTCGCCTCTGGCTATGTTCTCCATTGCTCCGGAGATTCCGGCCAGCCGCACCCCAAAGAAAATCAGATACAATAAAAGCAGGGGAATCAGAAAGCTTACCAGTATAGTCTCCGGCACCTGTTTTCTGCTCACGGCCCGCGGCGCATCCTTGTGCACTGCATTGTAAACCAGACTGTAGAGGTAGCAGGTCACCGGGATCAAAAACATCAGGGTAAAAATCACGGACATAAAGTTCCACTGTTCAAACAAATCAAACAGACCGGAACATATATTTTCCACAAAAAAGAAGAAGTAATCATCCGCCATCATCAGAATGACTGCCATAAGAAAAAAGACCGGCAGGCAGAGCAGCAGGCCAAAAAATATCTGCCGCCCCTTCCCTCCATTCTCGCGGCTTCCCCGCACTCCCCAGGCAAGCAGCCCTCCCCAGGAGCGAAAGCACAAAAACCAGCCGCTGAAGGGAAGAGAGATAAAACCTCTGCCCAGATCCTTTACTCCTCGCTCATTTAAATAAGTGTCGCTCCGATTGCCCGCTGCAGTCAGCAGCCAGTATACCGCCGCTCCGTGCAGGTAAATCAGCATAAAAGCAAAGATATTTTGATCTTCATTCAGGCATATAGGAAACCATAAGGCTGCAGCTGCCAACAGAATCAGATAGCCCCAGCTTTCACGAGTCGGCCCCCTGCCTGACGCCCTGAGATACAGCAGACCACATATCACAAAAAAACAGGTAAATATCAGCCAGCCAATCCCCAGCCGCGGGAAAAGTTCCCGGTAGGAAACATTCCACAGCCATCCCTGCAGTACCGTGGGCCATCCCAGCAGAGAGATATACAGATAAGCTGCCGCCGGTATCGCCAGGGAGAGCAGCCATTCCGCGGGTCCTGTCAGTGGTCTGGCATCACTGCCCACTGCCCCGGTATCCCTCAATTTATTTTCTTTATATTCCTTGCTCTCTTTGCTTCCGCTTTCTTTCGCTTTCACATCTCTGTTTTCGCCGTTTTCCATCATATACTGACACTCCTTATTATGATTTCAGCGGATTTTCATTTCCTGCCGCCTCTTTTTCGCTCCCTCTCATCCATTTCCCATATCCGTTTCTCTAGGGTGAGTATATCACGGTTTATTTCGTTTTGCAATATTTTTTTATTGTTTTTCGATATTTATTTTATGTTTTTCAGTGGTTCCCGATATGAAAAGAAGACCGGGACAGGAATACTTTTCCCGCCGGTCTTCTCTTTATTTCATAATTTCAGCTATCGATAATTTGTAAAGGCAAGCCTTGTTTGCTTTATATCTGCTTTATATCCGTCTTATATGTGCTTACCTCTGTCCTACTTTTCGGCCCGCTCCGCCGCATGCTCAGCTGCCAGCATGCCCCAGGTGGCGCACATACTGTGATTGATTCCGCCGAAGTTGATGCGGCCCAGGATGTTGGTCGGCCCAAGAATCTCGCCGGCCAGGAACAGGCCCTCCACCGCAGTGCCGTCCTCGCGCAGCAGCCTGCCCTCTCCGTCAGCTCTCACGCCGCCGGAAGTGCCGGACCACACGTAGGGAACGGTAAGCAGAGCATAGTAAGGTCCCTCCTCCAGAGCGACCATGTTCGCCGGATCGCGTCCAAACTGACTGTCCTCTCCGGCCGCCGCATCCGCATTGTACTGCTCCACCGTGGCAACCAGGTTTTCCGTGCCCAGGAGCTCAGCCAGTTCCTCCAAGGAATCGGCCTTGAAGGCATATTCGCCCTCCGCCGCCATGGTCTCCAGCATATCCCATCCGTTGTTATCCAGCGGGAAACCGCTCTGCGCCATGCTCTTGCGCAGAAATGCCGTCTCCTCATCCACCATATTGCCGGAAATAATTACGTAGAGCTTATTCTCCGCGGCATTTTTCCACATATTGATGTCGTTTCCATCCTCATTGCCCACACGGTTGCCGTCCAGATCCACATAGATGCGTCCGGGATAGCTGGTGTTGGCCTGATACGTCATGTCAAAACCGTCCGTAGGTATGCCGCCGCCATAGAAGATCACGGTCTTATCCATGTTGTCAAAGACTCCTCCCACAGCCTGTGCCAGATAGAAGCCGGAACCATTGGAAGTCTGCGGAGCCGCAGAGATGACATTCTCAAAGCCTGCCATCTTCAGAAGTTCCTCATTATAGCAGTAACCTCCGGTGGCAAGCACGACCGAGGGGGCCAGATATTCGGTGTCGCCGCAGCGCACGCCTTTGCTCTCATCCCCTTCGACAATCAGCTCGGTAACAGTAGTATTTAACATCAGCTGAACATTGCCGGCGTCGATGGCCTCGTTCAGCCGGGCCTCCAGAGGCTCCAGATAACCCAGGGCCGCTCCCATGGAGTAGGAACCCAGAGCCCGGGTCACGCGCAGGGTGTCCATGGCCGTATAGGCTCCGCCGACCAGAGTGCGGTCGCCGAAATCTACGCCGATATCCTCATCCAGCCAGTCGATGGCCGCACCGGAATTCTCGCAGTGGGTCCAGGCCAGGTCTTCATTGAATTCACCCTCGCCGCCCAGCGCGACAATATCCTCGTAGAAGGCCTCCGGCGTATCCTCCACACCGTTCTCCTCCTGAATCTTAAAACCGGCGCCTGAGATAGTGCCGCCGGCATAATGGATGCAGCCGCCTACACGCACGCTGGCTTCAAGCAGAAGCACATTCAGGCCCAGCTCCGCTGCCCGCACCGTGGTGCACAGACCGGCCATGCCTGCGCCGACCACAATCACATCCGGCTCAATGGTCAGCTCCGCCGTCACCGTATCGCCCGCGTTTCCTCCCTCCAGTGCTGCATTCACCGCCGCAATAATGCCTTCGGACGTCATCGTCGCGTTAGCGACTACGTCCACATCGGTACTCTGCGCATCGATGATCGCCTGCGGGATCTGCTCAAAGGCAGGATCGGATAATCCCGGCGTCTCTTCCTGCGAAAGGATATCAATCTGGGTGATCTTTCCTCCTTCCACCGTCACGCTGACCTCAATATTGCTGTGCATGCCGGAACCGCTCCCCGTGTACACGCCGTCGGTATATGCTCCCTCAGCTGCCGGCATCTCCTGCTCTGCTCCCTCTGTTCCTGCAGCCGCTGTAGTGGCAGGCTGGGTCTCCGGCGCGTCCGTGCCGGCGGGACTGCAGGCAGTCACTGTCAAAGCCATGCACAAGAGCAGGCTGAGCAGCGATAAAAGCTTCGTTTTTCTGAATGACATTTCCTTCTCCTCCTTCTTATCCCTTACCAAAACGCATTGTATGATTATATTTTAACACAGTGTTGTATATACATCAACCTTTATTTGTTTCCTTTTTAACGTTAAGTCTTCCCCCGTAAATTCTTTCACCCTGCTGTTTTCCTTTGGCCTATGTGGTGCTCACTTCGCCGGACCGCACTTGACGAAAATTCATTTTGGGGTAATATATTAATATATGTATTGTAACTGCAGCGGTCCAGAGAAGCATCCGCCGCGGCCGCTGTTGTCTTTGAAAAGCAGGAGGTACAAGATGAAAGTTCTTTTAATCAACGGAAGCCCCAACCGAAACGGCTGCACCTACACGGCTCTCAGAGAAGTGGCTGATACTCTAGAAAGGGATGGCATCGAGACGGAAATTGTTCAGGTCGGAAATAAAGATGTCCGCGGCTGCATCGGCTGCCGCCGCTGCAAAACCACGGGAAAATGCGTTTTTGACGACATGGTAAATGAGATCGCTCCCAAGTTTCAGGAATGCGACGGCCTGGTGATCGGCTCCCCGGTCTACTATGCCTCTGCCAACGGCACTCTGATCTCCTTCCTGGATCGTCTCTTCTACAGCACCCCCGGTGACAAGACCATGAAGGTGGGCGCTGCCGTCGTCTCCGCCAGACGCGGCGGATGTTCGGCCACTTTCGATGAGCTGAACAAATATTTCACCATCTCCGGTATGCCTGTGGCTTCCAGTCAATACTGGAACAGCGTCCACGGCAACACGCCCGATGAAGTCCGCCAGGATAAAGAGGGGCTGCAGGTCATGCGCACCCTCGGCCATAATATGGCTTTCCTGATTAAGAGCATCGCCCTGGGCAAAGAAAAATACGGCCTGCCCGAAAAAGAGG
The DNA here is from genome assembly GCA_944380185.1 of uncultured Lachnospiraceae bacterium. Classification (GTDB taxonomy): domain Bacteria; phylum Bacillota; class Clostridia; order Lachnospirales; family Lachnospiraceae; genus RGIG7193. The sequence continues at coordinate 1,734 of CALWGV010000108.1, read as the reverse complement.
AGCGAGTATCCACCAATTTTATCCGCTGAATCGCGCACCATCGAAAAGACCGGCATCCGTCCGCATTTCGGACGGTTCGCCGGTCTTTTGCATTTTTGCATTTTTCCGTTTTGTCTTTTTCTTTTTACGGGAATATTTTCTGTGGTTTCGTCACCTCAAAATCTCGCAAAGGCGCTGACGAATCACAGGCGTCCACCACTCCAGATACCCCTGACGGGTAGGATGAATCTCATCTCGCATATACCGCTCATAGAGCTCTGGCTCCACTTGCCGCATTTCCTCACTGTTCCACAGATCGATGATTTCAATTCCCCATTTTTCCTGAAGCTTGTAGAGAGCCTCTACCATCTCCCCATACAGCTCGTTGTCAAACCTTTACGGCCGCAATTACTAAGAGCAGTACCACGCTCAGCGCCCATTTCCACCATTTTCGTTTCTTTTTCATCTCACAGCTCTCCCCTCGCATAGAGCTGCTTTCTGCGCATCAGGATCAGTCCGGTAAGCAGGGCCAGGCAGCCCAGGAAGATAACCAGCCCCAGAAGGATATTGTTCATAAAGATAAAGTCCAGAAAGCCCAGGGCCAGCTGGCTCTCCAAACCGCACAGAGCCATCAGGCCGCACAGCAGGGCCGAGCAGATCATATTGGCCGGAACCATAAACTTCATATCGGCAAACATCAGCGGCAGAGCCGGCTCCGACAGGCTCAACAGGCCCAGGACAAAACTTGAAGGTCCCTGCACATGCTCGTCCTCATCGAAAAGGACCTTCTTGCGGTCCAGCATTATTGCAAGTCCTGCTGCCATCGAGGGCAGCATATAGGCCGCCGTAGCATATGTCTGCGGACCGCGGATTCCTTCCGTCAAAGAAATCATTACGAAAATCCCGCCCGTCTTATTGATGGGACCGCCCAGATCGAAGCCAAACATCAGTCCTAATACCACTGCTAAAAGGATATTGCTGGTCGAGGAAATATTATTCAGAAAACCAATGAGCGCAGACTGGATCCACAGCACCGGTCCGGAGATGCAGTAGCGGATCAGGAAGAAACCGATCACTGCCGTCACCAGGGGTACAACCACCAGGGACAGCAGCGCCTTCGTGGAACCCTCCAGCTTCAGCTTATTAAACAGGACTCCCGCATAGCCGGCGATAAAGCCGACCACGATTCCGCCAAAGACACCCATACCCAGCTGATTGGAATAGTATCCCAGAATAAAGCCGGTGGCCATCCCAGTCTTGCCCGCCATGGACTGACCGATTACAATCGCCATAAAGATATCGAACTTGTCCAGTCCCACTTCATTTAAAAAGGCAAAAAGCTCCCCCAGCACACCCTCACTGGGCAGCAAGTTTCCAAGCGCCAGCCCTATAGCACCGACAATTATGAGCGGCAGCATCCCATTAAATCCCGCATTCAAATGCCTCTTAGCCTGTTTCAGCTCATTTTTTACTTTTCCTGCCATCTTTACTCCCCTTTCGCCGCTTTTCTGGCCTGATCCAGCACGGACTTGGCATTGCGCAAAACCGTCGAGGTCCCCACCTGCACCACCGGTTTTCCATTGAACCGCTCCATCCCTGAGATCGCCGTGTCGATCGCCAGGATCACCGCGTCGGCCGCAGCCAGCTCCTCCGGCGTAATCTCATTTTCAATACCGGAGGCGCTCTGCGTCTCCACCGCAATCTCGTCTCCGCCCTTCCTGGCCTCCTTTTTCAATCCCTTGGCCGCCATAAATG
>CALWGV010000107.1 GCA_944380185.1 uncultured Lachnospiraceae bacterium | reverse complement strand
GCCCTGGCGGCAAAGGAGGCGGCAGAGTGAGTATGGAGAAAGGATTCCCGAAGGATTTTTTGTGGGGCGGCGCCATCGCCGCCCACCAGGCGGAAGGCGGCTTCCGGGAAGGCGGCAAGGGCCTTTCGGTAGCGGATATCGAGCAGTATGTGGAAAATCCCACCCGCTTTACCTATAATCAATTAAACGACGTGCCCTACGAGAGGATTCTGGCGGCGGAGCAGGATGACGATCTGAAAAAATACCCAAAGCGCCGGGGCTGCCAGTTTTACTATCATTATAAAGATGACATTGCCATGTTTAAGGAGATGGGCTTTAAGGTATTTCGTTTCTCCATCGCCTGGACCAGAATCTTTCCCACCGGGGAGGAAGAGGAGCCTAACGAGGCGGGGCTGGCCTTTTACGACGATATGATAAATGAGCTGGTGAAGGCAGGGATACAGCCGCTGGTGACGATTAACCACTACGATTTCCCCCTGGCGCTGGCCAAAAAATACAATGGTTTCGCCGATCCCATCGTCATCGACCTCTTTTTGAAGTACTGCCGGGTTCTCTTTGAGCGTTTTGGCGACCGGGTTAAATACTGGCTTACCTTCAACGAGATCGACAGCATTATCCGCCATCCGCTGAAATCGGCCGGCATCATCCAGGAAACGCTGACAGAGGACAAAAAGTACAGTATTCTCTATCAGGCTCTGCACCATCAGCTGGTGGCAAGCGCTCTGGCTACAAAGCTTCTCCATGAGCTGGTTCCGGACGCCTGGATGGGCTGCATGGGGACGAAACACACCAATTATCCCTATACCTGCGATCCCAATGATTTCCTCAATGTGCTTGAGATGGACCGGGAGTGCTATCTGGCCATCGATGTGCAGGCCAGAGGAGAGTATCCCTACTGGTTTTTCCCGAAGCTGGCGCGGGAGGGAATCGAGATCCGGGTGACCGAGGAGGAAAAAAAGATTCTGAAGGAGAACACGGTGGATTTTGTGTCCTTCAGCTATTACAATTCCTTTGTCACCTCCACCAGAGACGATGTGGAGCTGGTGCCCGGCAATCTTCATGTGGGAGGTAAGAATCCTTATCTGAAATCCGGCGACTGGGGCTGGCAGATCGATCCGCTGGGCCTGCGCATCAGCCTGATGCAGCTCTACGAGAGATACCAGAAGCCTCTGTTTGTGGCGGAGAATGGTATGGGGGCCATGGATCATGTGGAGGAAGACGGAAGCGTCCACGATCCCTACCGCATCGACTACCTGCGGGCTCATATCGCGGAGATGAAAAAGGCGGTGGAAGAGGGGATTCCCGTATTCGGCTACACGATGTGGGGCTGCATCGATATAGTCAGCTCCGCTACCTGCGAGATGAAGAAGCGCTACGGCTTCATCTATGTAGATCAGGACGATTACGGCAACGGGACGCTGAAACGGACGCCCAAGGATTCTTTTTATTGGTATAAAAAGGTGATCGCCTCAAATGGGGAGGATCTTGCATAAAATTTTGCTTAAAAATATGACGGGGAGGCTGTCTCTCGAGTTATTTTATGACTCTTGGGACATCCTCCCTTTTTTTGCCTGGCTTTCCCGTCTGTTTTTTGGTATGATGATAATAGAAAGCAAGCAGAAACGCTGTCAATTTGGAGGAAAAAGCGATGGAGACGAATATAGATTTGCATGCAAGTGCGGATGTGAACGCCGGTATAATCTGGATCCGTGCAGGGAGAGTGCTCGATCCGGCCACAGGGCTGGACGGCGTAAGAGATCTGTGGATTCGAGAAGGGAAAATAGAGAAAATCTGTATGCCAGGGGAAATGCAGGAAGAACAGGGAAAAGGAGTGGACAATAATCCGGACAGCGCAGAGTCCGGCTGGCATGTCATCGATGCGCGGGGCTGCTATGTGATGCCTGGTCTCATCGACCTCCATGTCCATCTCAGAGATCCGGGACAGGAGTATAAGGAGGATATAGAGACCGGCGGCCGGGCGGCGGCCAGGGGTGGATTTACCACGATCTGCTGTATGGCGAACACATCTCCGGCGGTGGACAGCCCTGAGACGGTGGCCTATATCCGGGAGAAGGCGGCCAGAGTGTCGCCGGTGCAGGTGATACCGGTGGGGGCGGTGACCAAGGGCCTTGCGGGACGTGAGCTGACGGATATGGCTGCGCTGAAGGCGGCGGGGATCGGGGCCGTCAGCGAGGACGGCAAATCGGTGATGGATGCATCTCTGTGCAAAAAGGGTATGGAGCTTGCTAAAGATCTCGGCCTGGTGACTTTGGCCCACTGTGAGCACAAAAAAATGCAGGCCGGCGGGGTTATGAACGAAGGCGAAGTCTCCCGGCGTCTGGGGCTGCCCGGTTTCTGCAGCGGGGCGGAGGATATTATCGCCGCCAGAGATATTCTGCTGGCGGAGGAGACGGGGGCCAGACTTCATCTGTGCCATTGCTCCACGGCAGGAAGCGTAGAACTTCTCCGGGCGGCAAAAAAGGCGGGGCTTCTGGTGACCGGAGAGGCCTGCCCTCATCATTTTACCCTCACCGACGAGGCGGTGGACGGGACAGACGCCAACTTTAAAATGGCTCCGCCGCTGCGCACAGCCGCCGATGTGGAGGCGATCAAGAGAGGACTGGCAGACGGGACGCTGGACTGCATTTCTACGGATCACGCTCCTCACGCCGAGTTTGAGAAGGCAAAGGGAATGCGGGAAGCGCCCTGCGGAATTGTGGGACTGGAGACAGCAGTAGCTCTGGCGATCAGCGAGCTGGTGCGCCCCGGCCTGCTCACTCCCTTGCAGCTGGCGGAGAAAATGAGCTTTAATCCGGCGCGCATTCTGGGGATAGACCGGGGAACCCTGGAGGTGGGCGCGCAGGCAGATGTGACGGTTATCGATCCGGAGGCGGAGTACCGGATTGATAAGGAGACTTTTGCCTCCAAGGGACGGAACACACCTTTCCATGGGCGCAGAGTCCATGGCAGAGTCAGGGCTACTGTTGTGGCCGGCATTCCCGTGTTTGAGGCGTGATGTCGCGTATTCTTTACGCAGAGCATTGAGTGTAATTTGTACTGCGGCAGTGCAGTCTGCCGAATGACAATGTAAGGCGAGGTGCGCTATGGAAAAAAGAGAAAAAACAGAGATTGTGCGAGTGAGAGATCTGGAGATTGGAAGAGGGCTGCCTAAAATCTGCGTTCCGGTGGCAGAGGGCACGCGAGAACAGATCCTGCGGGCGGCCGGCGAAATCGGCCGTTCCCGTGCTGATCTGCTGGAGTGGCGGGCAGACTGCTATGAAGATGGGATGGATCGCAAAAAGGTGCAGGATCTGCTGCTGTCCATACGGAGAACCGTCGGGGAAATGCCGATTCTGTTTACCTTTCGCACCAGACAGGAGGGCGGAGCAGGTCTCTATGAGCTGTCGCCCAGGGACTATCTGTGGCTCAATTACTATGCTCTGGAAACCGGAGCTGCCGATCTGGTCGATGTGGAGCTGGGGGCCGGAGAAAGTGCCATGCGAACCTTAGCCGGGGAGGCGCACAGCCTGGGCCGCCATATTATAGGCTCTCACCACAATTTCCAGCAGACGCCCCAGACCAGCCGGATGAGGGACGCTCTGCTGACCATGGACGGATGGGGAGCAGATATCCTGAAACTGGCGGTGATGCCTCGAGATGAGACCGACGTGGAGAGGCTGCGCACTGCCGGCCGGGAGGCGTCTGTCCGCACCGGCAGACCGGTGATTGCTATTTCCATGGGAGAGCTGGGAAGGATTAGCCGCACGCAGGCCGCCTCCTTTGGCTCGGCTGTGACGTTCGGCTGCCTGGGCAGAGCTTCCGCTCCTGGGCAGGTGGATGCGGAGGAGCTGGCAGCGCTTCTGCGCCAGGAGTAGGGCGATAGACAGAAAAATTTCTTAAATCTGTATTGACAAAATGGTTAGACAGTGCTAATCTGGTTAAAGGTTAGAAAACGCTAACTTTTATTGCCGAAGCCGCAGCAAAAATCGGCAGAAACAAAAAGACTTGATAGAAAGGGAAGGGTGACAAATGATGCCGCTTACCATGGCCAAGACCGGAGAGGAAAACCTGATCAAGAAGGTCGGAGGCAATCCGGATGTCAGACAGTTCCTGGAAAATCTGGGTTTTGTAGCCGGCGCACAGGTGTCGGTGGTTTCAGAGATCAGCGGGAATGTGATTGTAAAGATCAAAGAATCCCGTGTGGCGATCAGCCGAGAGATGGCGATGAAAATCATGGTCTGAAGCCGCAGCGCAGGGTGCGGCAGAAGGACTGTGGGCGATGAGAGGGCATTCCCGATGGGATGTCGGAAACCCATATAGATATGGGTGACAGTATAAAAGGAAGGAGAGGCGGAGATGAAAACTTTAAGGGAAGCAAAATGCGGTGAGACCGTCCGCGTCGTCAAGATTAACGGCGAGGGCGCGGTGAAGCGCCGCATCATGGATATGGGCATCACCAAAGGAGTGGATATCTATATCCGCAAGGTGGCTCCTCTGGGTGATCCGGTGGAGGTCATGGTGAGAGGATATGAATTGTCCCTGCGCAAGGCTGACGCGGATATAATTGCGGTGGAATAGAGCAGACCTGCAGGACGGGTATTTTTATGGGCGGGGCCGTCACGGCGACCCCTTTCATTTGAGGGAGAAGTTAGGAAAGACAAACCAAAAGGAGATATGAAAATGTCGATTAAAATTGCACTGGCAGGAAATCCGAACTGCGGAAAAACCACGCTGTTCAATGCATTGACCGGCTCCAACCAGTTCGTAGGAAACTGGCCCGGCGTTACGGTGGAGAAAAAGGAGGGACGGCTGAAAAACCACAAGGATGTCACAGTGGTCGATCTGCCCGGCATCTATTCCCTCTCCCCCTATACGCTGGAGGAAGTGGTGGCCAGAAACTATCTGATTGATGAGCGTCCCGACGCGATTCTCAACATTATTGACGGCACAAACCTGGAGAGAAACCTGTATCTGACCACGCAGCTGGTGGAGGTGGGAATCCCCGTGGTGGCTGCCGTCAACATGATGGATGTGGTCAAGAAAAACGGGGACAAGATCAATATCGCCAATCTGTCCAAGGCCCTGGGCTGCCCGGTCTATGAGATTTCCGCTCTCAAAGGAACCGGAGTGACGGAGGCGGCCGAGGCGGCCGTAAAAGCAGCGCAGAGCAAGGAGAGGGCTATCCCGCAGCACAAGTTCTCCGGCAGCGTGGAGCATGCCATCGCCCATATTGAGGAATACCTTCTTCATGATATGCCCGAGGAGCAGCAGAGATGGTACGCAATCAAGCTCTTTGAGCGGGACGATAAGGTCATTGAGAAAATGGGAATTTCCGCCGACAAGCTTTCCCATATCGAACAGGATATCAAGGCCTGTGAGAAGGAGCTGGATGACGATGCGGAGAGCATCATCACCAGCGAGAGATATACATATATCGATTCCATCATCCATGACTGCCTGAAGAAAAAGAGCCAGGCGGGGATGACGGTTTCCGATAAGATCGACAAGATCGTGACCAACCGGATTTTGGCCCTTCCGATATTTGCAATTATCATGTGGTTCGTGTATTATATATCTGTAACCACAGTGGGAACCTGGGCGACCGACTGGGCCAATGACGGCGTCTTCGGCGACGGCTGGCATCTGACCGGCGCCGGCGCCTACTCGGCGGACGCGGAGGAATTCGGCGAAGCCTCCCAGGTGGTGAACGGCTTTATCAGCTGGGCCTCTGAAAACGGCATCGATACCTCCGAGGTGGAGGCAGCTCTGGATACGGAGTCTGAGGATTTCAGCGAGGAGACGGCTGCAGCCGCCCTGAATGCCTTCGTCGCTCAGTTTGATGCGTCGGCGGAGGCCACCTATCTGGTGGAGGACGAGGAGACCTTGGCCACAGAGGAGGTGACATCCACGGGGCAGGAGCTGGCAGAAGCAGTGCCGGTTTATGAGAAATACGGATATGCAGATCCGGATCCGGCCTCCTATGGCATCTGGGTGCCCGGCGTGCCTGTGCTGGTGGGGAATGCCCTGAACGCCATCGGCTGCGCCGACTGGCTGCAGGGACTGATCCTGGACGGCATTGTGGCCG
>CALWGV010000106.1 GCA_944380185.1 uncultured Lachnospiraceae bacterium | reverse complement strand
AGCAACATGGTCGCTCCCTACGCGGGAGCGTGGATTGAAATCGCTGCGGATCTACGAATCAGCAAAGTATGAGGGGTGTCGCTCCCTACGCGGGAGCGTGGATTGAAATTCGTCGCACTGTGCGCAGCAGTCATATGGCCGGGTCGCTCCCTACGCGGGAGCGTGGATTGAAATAGCACGAGAAAAAAATCTCGAAAAGACTTGACAAGGTCGCTCCCTACGCGGGAGCGTGGATTGAAATTCTATATAGGCTTATAAAAAACCTGTAACTTTTGTCGCTCCCTACGCGGGAGCGTGGATTGAAATGGCTCCCTGCACCAGGGCGATTGCCGCCTCCACCGTCGCTCCCTACGCGGGAGCGTGGATTGAAATCCTTGTAGGATGATACCGCCTCGTCGCGGTACTTGTCGCTCCCTACGCGGGAGCGTGGATTGAAATCGGCATCTATGATGCTACTATATACATGAGACTTCTGTCGCTCCCTACACGGGAGCGAGGATTAATAATTGAAGCAATCTGACTATTTTGAATGCTTTTGAATGCGCGAATGCGTCAGCCGAGGTATAGTTCCTGTGCGGATTACCCATGGTGACTGGCAGAGGCGGCTGAGATTGTAGAAATTTGATTGTAGAAATTTTCGGGCGAGCAGGCTCATTTGCTGCGGATAAGGATGTGGATATGCTGATCTGCTGATCTGAGGCAAAATGTTGACTATTGTTACGGATGCTGTTGGGACAGAGTAATGATTAATGAAAGATTTTTCGGTTTCTCTGGTCTTGGTGGATTTTATTCCGGTTATATTCTTTGCCGCTGCGTCGGTGTTTTTGATGCGTGATTTGTATAATAAGATGAGCAAAGAGGCCTTTGCCCTTTTTGCTGCGGGGACGATTAACATTATCTGCGCCAGGGCGCTGAAGGCACTCTACAAGCCGCTCTATGCGGCGGGCATCTGTGATTTTGACGCGCTCAATACGATGTTCTTTCTGGTACAGTCCATTGGTTTCCTGCTGGCGGGCATTGGTATTCTGGCTCTGATCAGCCGCAGACAGGGAAAAAATGCGGTCCTGGCGGTAGCGCCGTCTGTCTTTCCAGGCACTTTTGTGTTTGTGTGCCTGATGGCGGCAGGTTTGGGGCTGATGGATGCCAGACTCTGCATTATCTCGGCCAAGATAAAAAAAGACGCGGCTGATCGTGCTGTTTGTCCTGTCCTTTGTATGCTCCTTGTGTATGGGATGTCTATCGTCGCGGGATTTTGCCCAGGCTTCGATGGACTGGATCGCGGAGGGAGTCAATGTAATCGACCAGGGAACGTTTCTTGCCGGAGCGCTGTTTCTGCGGAAAAATGGGTTGGCAGAGTTTCGGCTGAGAGAAGGGGAAGGCTGATTGCCGTATATTCAGGATGCTATACCCAGATGAATAAAAAGCAGTGCATCTCATCGGCACCTGCAGGCAGTGTGCAGGCGGTGGGCTGCCTATTTTGTTTCCTCAAAACTTGATACAATCATTATTTTGAGGTATATTTATGGCGAAACGGAAGAAAAGGGGAGACCAGCAGCAGGGCGTAGAGGAGAAATGTTATCATGGAAGAAATAAAGCTTCATTGTGAAATCATTATGCAGATTTTGCGGGATGATTATGGCAGACAATTGGAATATCGGGGAATCATTAAAGATATCTATGATATTGCATCACAAATTACACGCTGTGAAGACATAAGTGAGATACCGGAAGTTAATTGGATCGGGCTGATCAGGAATTTTGTAGATGATACTACAGACTATACCAGTCCTGTGATTGCTGAATTGGAGAAAGTTTCGTGTTTGAGCCAGTCTTCAGCCAACAAATGCAACAATAAATGTGACAACAAATTCATCATTTCTTTTTGACGGGTTTAATGCTATAATAATTCCATGTATGTCCACCGGCGGCGAGTGGCCGGGCGGGGCGAGTCAATAGACAGGAGGAAGTATAGTGGCTGCGGCGAGTCAAAAGAGAACGTCGGGAAAAACCTCGGCGCGGACAACGCAGAGGCGAACAGCACAAACGAACACGGCAAAAAGGAATACAGGAAAAAGAAACACAAATAGTTCAGGCAGCCGCGGAGCGGCCAGAAGGAAAGCAAATAGACGACCGGCAGAGGACAGCTTTGTGGGAAAGGAGATTGCCATATTGGCTTTCTTTGCCGTCTGCCTTCTGCTGTTTTTGAGCAATGTCGGTGTGTGCGGGGCTGTCGGTGAGACGGTACACCAGATGCTGATGGGCATCTTTGGCCTCTTGGGGTATGTATTTCCCGTATACCTGTTTGTGGCGGTGCTTTTTTACTATTCTAACCGGAGCAATCCGAAAGCCATGGCAAAACTGGCGGTGTCCGCCGGTCTTTTTGTGGTACTCGGGTGTTTGATTTCTCTGGTGACTACCGGAGATTTTGATCCTGCGATGACGGTAGGGCAGTATTATCAGGATTCTGTGGATAATATTGGGGGAGGAGCCGTAGGAGGAATCTTTCTGAAACTTCTGTGCCCATATATCGGGAAAATAGGAGCCTACGTGGTGACTATTGTACTGGTGACGATCGGGCTTGTGTTCATCACGGAGAAGTCTGTTCTGAGGCCTATTGAAAAGGGGGGGCGCAGAGTATATGATTCGGCCGTGGAGGATGCCGCCAGGCGTCGGGAGATTCATGCCGCCAGAGCTGAGGAAAAACGAAGATATCGTTTGGAAAAAAAGGTTTCCGGCGTCGCCTTTGACACAAAGCTGGAGGATGAAAACGAGGAGGAGAATGGCATCGATGACGGGACTGAGCCGGTGATTCAGGTGGACGCTTCAGAAAATTCTGCCGTATCCGAGAGAACTGCTGCAAAAAAATCTGTCTCGGGCAAAGCCTCTCCGGAAAAATCTGTCTCCGAATCCGTGCCTGCTTCGAAGCTTTCATCAGACCACAGGACGGAAACGGCAGCGTCACCTGCATCCGTATCTGTATCCTCATCTGCCGCTGACAGGAAGGCGGCTTCTGACACTGATCCGGAACCGGACCCCATTCGCATTACCGGTCTGGGCTATTCCCGGCAGGGGCCGGATCCTTATGCGGACGGCGGCGATGAGCGGGAAGGATCGGAGGGGGCGGATGATTCTCCGATTATTCCCATATCGGGAGATACATTGCGTGCAAAGAGGGAAACCAGAACTTTGGCAGAGCTGGAGGCTTTGGATTCGCTGCATGAAAATGTATTTTCGGGGCGGGAAAGTTCCCTCGTCTGGAAGGAAAACGAGGATAGGACGGCTCAGGAGGGACAGCCTCAGCCGTTGCATCTGAAGGAAATAGGCGGAAAGAGAAAGACAGAAACAGTGATGTCGGGCATGTCTGAGATTTCAGACGGACTTGACGAGGAACATCTGCCGGATTCGTTGAATTTCGATGGGGATCCCAGGACCGATTTTAGTGCTGCTTCTGTTTTTGCGCCGGATGGAGAGGCTTCTCCTTCCGACCAGGCGGACCGCCCGGATGTGCGCCGGGTGGTGACGGCCACAGGCAAGGTGGTGGAGGTGGACATTGATCCCGACGATGATCCGCTGATGCGCAAGAGGAGAGAGAATCACCAGACGTCGGATGTCGGAGGCAGAACGCCTCTGCCGGCCATGTCGTCTGCTTCGGGAGCCTCGCCCGGCTCGTCCGGTTCGCCGGCTGGAAAGGCGGGGGCTGAGGGAGCTTCCGGGCAGTCCAATGGGAACAGGGGCGCCTCTGCACCCCAAAAACGGCCGCCGAGGCCCTATGTGCGTCCGCCCTTCAAGCTTTTGAAGGCAGGCGACCGCAATCAGCGCAGAAGCTCGGACCGGGAGCTCAGAGAGACAGCCAGAAAGCTGGAGACCACCCTGCGCAACTTTGGCGTGGGTGTCTCCGTGACCAATATCAGCTGTGGTCCTACGGTAACCCGCTATGAGCTTCAGCCGGAACAGGGCGTCAGGGTCAGCAAGATTGTAGGTCTGGCTGATGATATCAAATTAAACCTGGCTGCGGCGGATATTCGCATCGAAGCTCCGATTCCCGGCAAGGCATCGGTGGGTATTGAAGTGCCCAACAAAGAGAATGCCACGGTGTATCTGCGGGACGTACTGGAGTCCCAGGCTTTTCGCAGCCATCCGTCCAAGCTGGCTTTTGCTGTGGGACAGGATATCTCCGGAGAAATCGTGGTGACGGATCTGGCCAAGATGCCCCATCTGCTGATCGCCGGCGCTACAGGCTCCGGTAAATCTGTCTGCATCAACACGCTGATCATGAGCGTATTATATAAGGCGAAGCCGGAGGAGGTGCGCCTGATCATGGTGGACCCCAAGGTGGTGGAGTTAAGCGTCTACAATGGCATCCCCCACCTGCTGATTCCGGTGGTGACGGATCCGAAAAAGGCGGCGGGGGCTCTGAACTGGGCGGTGGCCGAGATGACGGACCGCTACCGCAAGTTTGCCGATTGGAATGTGCGCGACTTGAAGGGCTATAATGAAAAAATCATCCGTGAGGCCAGGGAGAACGGTGAGGAGGCCGAACCTCTGCCCCAGATTGTCATCATCGTGGATGAACTCTCTGATCTGATGATGGTATGTCCGGGGGATGTGGAGGATGCGATCTGCCGTCTGGCTCAGATGGCCAGAGCGGCGGGCATCCATCTGGTGCTGGCTACCCAGAGGCCTTCCGTCAATGTAATCACGGGCCTGATCAAGGCAAATGTGCCTTCGCGCATTGCTTTTTCCGTGTCCTCCGGCGTGGACTCCCGCACTATCATCGACATGAACGGGGCGGAAAAATTGCTGGGCAAAGGTGATATGCTCTTTTATCCTTCCGGTTATCAGAAACCGGTCCGCGTCCAGGGCGCTTTTGTCTCCGATGCGGAGGTGGCGTCTGTGGTGGACTTTGTCACCAGCCATAATGACAGCCGCGCCTATGAGAGCGCTGTGGAGGCGCGGATGGCTTCGGCGGAAGGGGACAATGGTCATGCCTCCGGAGGCGATTCCGGCCGCGACGAGTATTTCGCGGAGGCCGGCCGCTTTATCATCGAGAAGCAAAAGGCATCCATCGGCATGCTGCAGAGGATGTTTAAGATCGGTTTTAACCGGGCAGCCAGAATCATGGATCAGCTGGCAGAGGCCGGCGTAGTCAGTCCCGAGGCGGGGACCAAGGCCAGAGAGATTTTGATGGATATAAATCAATATGAACAATTGCTGCAAAGCCTGGGTCTGCAGGGCTGAGGCGAGGCGGGGTGAGGAGGAACCGCAATGCGTTTGGAAAATCTTTTGGAGAAAATCCGGTATGAGAGGGTACAGGGGAGCCTGGACCAGGAAGTGACAGAGCTTATTTTTGATTCCCGCAAGGCCTGCCCCGGCTGCCTTTTCGTGGCGCTTACGGGCGCCAGATCGGACGGCCATGATTATATCGGCCAGGTGATAAAAGCCGGGGCGGCAGCTGTCGTAGCGGAGCATTTGCCGGAGGACGGTGTCTGCGGTGAAGCGGCGATTCTTCTGGTGGAAGACAGCCGAAGGGCTCTGGCAGAGCTTTCCGCCGCATGGTTTGGCTATCCGGCAGAAAAACTCATCACCATCGGGATTACCGGCACCAAGGGAAAGACCACTACAGCTGTCATGGTGAAGAAAATTCTGGAGGCGTCCGGGCAGAAGGCCGGGCTCATCGGCACCCTGGGCGCTTTTATGGGCGAGGAACATGTGCCGACGGTCAACACGACGCCGGAATCCTATGACATTCAGCGGTATTTTGCTCGGATGGCGGAGGCGGGCTGCCGTTATGCAGTGATGGAGGTATCCTCTCAGGGGCTCAAGATGCATCGGGTGGATGGCTTTACTTTTGATTACGGTATTTTTACCAACATATCGCCGGACCATATCGGCCCCGATGAGCATGCCAGTTTTGAGGAGTATTTATATTATAAAAGTCAGCTCTTGAAGCGCTGCCGTGTGTGCGCCGTCAACCGGGATGATGAACATTTTGAGGAGATCGTTAAGGATGCTTCCTGTGAGATTGTGACCTTTGGCATGAGACCGGACGCAGACTATTATACGGACCGGGTGGACTATCTGACGCGCCATGGGTTTATGGGAATCGCTTTCCATCTGACCGGCAGGGCCAGCTTCCCGGTGGAGGTAAATATCCCGGGTCTTTTTAATGTCTACAATGCCATGGCGGCTGCTGCCCTGTGCCTGACCATGGGCGTAGGGGAGGAGGCAATATGCCGAGTGCTCCAGACGGTGACTGTGGACGGACGGATGGAGATCGTCTATGCGTCGGAAACACTGGCGGTTTTGGTGGATTATGCCCACAATGCCGTGAGCATGGAAAGCCTGCTGTCCACTCTGCGGGCCTACCGGCCCAAACGGCTGGTCTGCGTATTTGGCTGCGGTGGTAATCGATCAAAGCTGCGCCGCTATGAGATGGGGGAGATCGGCGGACGGATGGCTGATCTGTGCATCATTACTGCCGACAATTCCCGCTGGGAAAAGGTGGAGGATATTATGGCGGATATCCGCGTCGGCATGGATAAGACCGACGGAAAGTTTGTGGAGATACCGGATCGCCGCGAGGCTATCTTTTACAGCATCGAGCACGCTGAAGAGGGGGATATCATCGCCGTCATCGGCAAAGGACATGAGGATTATCAGGAGATCTGCGGCGTGCGCACGCATTTCCTGGATCGGGAGGAGCTGAAAAAAGCTCTCGTCCAGTACGGTTACATCAAATGATGAAAAATAAATGCGGTGAGAGGTTTTGAAAGCGATGGAAAATATGACGGCTAAAATAATAGCAAGGGCAGTGAAGGGGCAGATTCTGCGGGGAGACCCGGCCGCTGTTGTGTCGGATATTTGTATCGATTCTCGTTTGGTAAAGCCGGGGGATCTGTATGTGCCGATTATCGGGGAACATGTGGATGGTCACCGTTATATTCCGGGAGCCATTGCGGCGGGAGCGTCGGCGGTATTTACCAGCGAGGGAATGGAGAAAATAAGCGGGGCAAATCCGCCCGGCGAGGGAGAGGCAGATGAAGAGGCAGAAGCGTCGGGAGCCGTATGGATTGCAGTGAAGGATACCCGCAGAGCTCTGCAGGCGTTGGGAGGATATTGCCGGGATCGCCTCTCTCTTCCCATTGTCGGTGTTACCGGAAGTGTGGGCAAGACCAGCACCCGTTCCATGATTGCAGCAGCCCTTGCGGCAAAGCTTCGGATTTTTCAGACGGCGGGAAACGCCAATAGTCAGGTGGGTGTGCCGATTATGCTGAGCCGGATCGGGGCGGGTGACGAGGCTGCTGTCATTGAACTGGGCATGAGCGAGCCGGGGGAGATGACGCGGATTGCTTCCATCGCCAGACCTGATATTGCGGTGATGACCAATATTGGCATCTCCCATATCGAGCAGCTGGGATCTCAGGCCAATATCCTGCGGGAAAAGCTGCATATCACCGATGGAATGGGACCGCAGGGCAGGATGGTTTTAAACGGGGACGATCCCTATTTGAATCCGGCAGCGCATCCGGGTGCGGAGGCGGTGGAAGAGCTCGCCGCCTGCACGGCCAGATTCCCTGCCGTCTACTATGGACTGGAGGAGGGCAATGACTATCGGGCGCAGGAGATACGCGCCGGAGCCAAAGGAACGGCGTTTACTCTGGTCTGCGCGAAGGGACGCGTACCGGTGGAGCTGAGGCTTACGGGACTTCATCATGTGAAGAATGCGCTGGCGGCCCTGGCAGTGGCCGATCTGCTGGGGGTGGATTTGCAGGCGGCAGCCCGGTCTCTGGGGGAGTTTGCCGGTGTGGTTCACCGCCAGGAAAAAATCGAGTTTCCTCTGATGGGGGTCACCGTGATCGATGATTCCTACAATGCCAGTCCGGATTCCATGCGGGCGGCCATCGATGCGCTGCGGATGACGGAGACCAGAGGGCGCAAAGTGGCGGTACTGGCTGACATGTGGGAGCTGGGACCGCAGACGAGGCGCTACCACTATGAGGTAGGAGAATACCTGGGCAGTACGGATGTCTCCGTCCTGGTGACGGTAGGCAAGCTGGCCCGGGAGATCGGGGCGGGAGCTCTTGCGGTAAAGCCGACCCTTAGCTGGACGGCCCTGTCCGACTATCGGGAGGCGGCCCAGTGGCTCGATGAGCATCGCAGCGAGGGAGATTTGATTCTCTTAAAGGGTTCCAATGGCATGAAGCTTTTTGAAATAACGCAGCAATGGAAGAAGAGGCGGTAGCCTATGAGATATGCAGGAGTGGTGGTGGATATATCCGGCGGCAAGCTGGACCGGGTATTTACCTATCGGATTCCTGAACATTTGCAGGGGCAGGTGACGGTGGGCGCCCAGGTAAAGGTGCCTTTTGGCAAAGGGGATCGTCTGGTCACTGCCTTTGTGATAGAAATAACAGAAAAAAGCACTTATTCTGATGATGAACTGAAAGAGATTCGTGAGGTGAGCCCCAGAGGGGTGGCAGTGGAAAGTCATTTGATTGAGCTGGCCTGGTGGATGAAGGAGGAATACGGCTCTTCCATGCTCCAGGCCTTAAAGACCGTGCTGCCGGTGAAGAAAACCGTGGCCCCGGTGCGCCGCCGGCGCATCTGCCTGCAGGTACCTGAAGAGGAGGCCAGGCATTTTGCCGCCGGTCTTCATCCGGGGCGCAATGCGGCGCAGCTTCGTCTTTTGGAGGCACTTTTGGCCGATGGATATCTCCCCTATGAGACGGTAACCGGACGGCTGCACGTAGGCGTCTCTACGATCCGTTCCCTTGGGGACAAGGGAGTCATCAGGGTGGAGGAAGAGACCAGCTACCGCAATCCGGTGCAGATCAAGGGGGGCGAAGCCGGGACAGTGCAGCTCAACGATGAACAGCGACGGGCTGCGGAGACGGTTTGCGGCGATGACCGCAGAGGCGTCCACGGGATCTATCTCCTCTATGGGGTCACCGGCAGCGGCAAGACAGAGGTCTATATGGAACTGATCGATTATATGCTTCGTACCCATCGCCAGGTTATTGTGCTGATTCCGGAAATCGCCCTGACTTATCAGACAGTAATGCGGTTTTACCGCCGTTTTGGCGATAAAGTATCGATATTGCACTCCCGAATGTCGGAAGGGGAGCGCTACGATCAGTTTGTGAGGGCAAAAAAAGGCGAAATTCAGATTATGGTGGGACCGAGATCGGCTCTGTTCACACCGTTTACACATTTGGGCCTTATTATCATAGACGAGGAACAGGAGGCGTCCTACAAAAGTGAGCTGTCTCCCCGGTATCATGCCGTGGGGGTGGCCCAGAAGAGGGCGTCCATGACCGGGGCCAGCGTGGTGCTGGGCTCGGCTACTCCTTCCCTGGATTCTTTTTACCGGTGCCAGGACGGCAGATACAAGCTTTTAAAGCTGTCCCGGCGGGCAGTAAAGGAGGCCAGACTCCCCTCGGTGGAGATCGTGGATCTTAAGGAGGAGCTGGTAAAAGGAAATAAATCGATTATCAGTCTGCGCCTGGGCGAGCTTTTGGATCAGCGGCTGAAAAAGGGCGAGCAGAGCATCCTGTTTTTGAACCGGAGAGGCTTTTCCGGCTTTGTCTCCTGCCGTTCCTGCGGCGAAGCGTTAAAATGCCCCCACTGTGACGTGTCGCTGACGCTGCACCGGGGCGGACGGCTGGTCTGTCACTACTGCGGTTATGAGACAAAGCTTCCCCGGACCTGTCCTTCCTGCGGTTCCCGCTATATCGCCGGATTCGGCATCGGAACCCAGAAAGTGGAGGCTATGGTGGCTGAGCAGTTTCCCAATGCCCGGATTCTTCGGATGGATGCGGATACCACGGCCAGAAAGGGAGGCCATGAGGCCATTCTCTCGGCTTTTGCCGATGGAAAGGCAGATATCCTCATCGGTACCCAGATGATCGTCAAGGGCCATGATTTTCCCCGGGTGACTCTGGTAGGTGTGCTGGCGGCGGATCTGTCCCTGCACAGTCCTTCCTATGACGCGGCGGAGCGCACTTTTCAGCTGCTGACGCAGGCGGCCGGCCGGGCCGGGCGCGATGTGCTGCCGGGGCAGGTAGTGATACAGACCTACAGTCCGGAGCATTACAGTATACGGATGGCAGCGGCCCAGGATTACGACGGCTTTTATGCCGAGGAGCTTCCTTACCGGCAGATGCTTCACTATCCTCCGGTGTATGCCATGATGACGCTGCTTATCTCGTCCAGGGATGAGCAGGCGGCCGAACGGGCGGCCAGAGCCTGCGGCAATCTGGTGGAGCGCTATATTGACAGGTGGAAAACAGACGGCGCGCCGTTAAGCTTCCGGGAAAACACAGGAGCGGCAGCCAGGGAGCCGGAGCTCATCGGCCCCTGTGATGCGCCGGTTTCCCGGATAAATGATATTTACCGAAAAACTCTCTATATCCGGCACGTAGACCGCCGGGTTTTGGTTACAATAAAAGATGGATTGGAAAGCCTGACCGGCTGGCGGGAGGAAAAGGCCGGCGTGTCAGTACAGTATGACATCAGCAGATGAAAATAAAATAAGCGAACGACAAGTAAAATTGAGGAGGAAAAAGAAAATGAGCTTAAGAACCATAAGGATAGTGGGAGATCCCATTCTGACGAAAGTCAGCAAGGAAGTAAAGGAGATGACGCCTCGCCTTGATCAGCTGGTGGACGATATGCTGGAAACTATGTATGAAAACGACGGCGTAGGTCTGGCCGCTCCCCAGGTAGGCATACTCAAAAGAATCGTGGTGATCGATGTGGGAGAGGGACCTATTGTCCTGATCAATCCGAAGATCGTCGCTGAGGCCGGCAGCCAGACCGGTATGGAGGGGTGCCTGAGCCTGCCCGGCAAATCAGGGCAGGTCACCAGACCTAATGAAGTGAAGGTGGTGGCCTTTGACCGGGAGATGAAGGAGTTCACACTGACGGGTACCGAGCTTCTGGCTCGTGCCATCTGTCATGAATGCGAGCATCTGGACGGACACCTCTACACGGAGCGCGTGGAGGGCGAGCTGGTGGACAACGACGCCGAGGAGGAGTGACGATGAAGATCCTTTTTATGGGCACCCCGGAATTTTCCGTGCCCACTCTTCAGTGCCTTTACGACGCAGGTCATGAGATCGTGGGTGTGGTGACGCAGCCGGATAAGCCTAAAGGGCGGGGAAAGGAGATGGCCTTTCCGCCGGTGAAGGAGAAGGCCCTCGCCCTGTCGCTGCCGGTGTATCAGCCGAAGAGGGTGAGGGAGGAGGCATTTTTGGAGATTGTGCGGGAGCTGTCGCCGGACGTGGCGGTGGTAGTGGCCTTCGGCCAGATACTGCCCCAGGCTTTTCTGGACATTCCCCGCTACGGCTGCATCAACGTTCATGCTTCCCTGCTTCCCCGCTACCGGGGGGCCGCGCCGATTCAGCGGGTGGTGATCGACGGGGAAAAAGAGACCGGCGTCACCATCATGCAGATGGACGCCGGACTGGACACGGGAGATATGCTGGCGAGACAGGTGGTTCCCATCGCTCCCGATGAGACCGGCGGCAGTCTCCACGACAAGCTGATGACGATCGGCGGGCCGCTGCTTCTTGCGGTGCTGCGGCAGATCGAGGAGGGAAGCGCTGTGCGCACCCCTCAGACCGGAGAGACCTGCTATGCCTCTATGCTGGACAAGGCCATGGGCAATGTGGATTGGAACAGCAGTGCGGACTATATTGAGAGGCTGATTCGGGGACTGAACCCTTGGCCCTCAGCCTACACACACTGGAAGGGGAAAACCATCAAGCTGTGGAAGGCTTCTGTGAGGGCGGCCGGCGAGGCAGAGGCGGCCGCAGGGCCCGGCACGGTGGTACAGCTGGGCGAGACGGTGGATGTGCGTACCGGGGACGGCGTGCTGCAGATTGCAGAACTTCAGCTGGCCGGCAAAAAGAGAATGGACGCCGCGGCTTTTCTGCGCGGGGCCCACATGGAAATCGGTGACAGACTTACGGGAGAATGACTTACGAACGATTTACCACAGTAAATTTAGGAGGAATTGTGTATGCCCTTTTTCTATTATTATGATCCATATTATATTCTTATCATCATCGGAGTGCTGATCAGCCTGGCGGCTTCCGCCAAGGTGCAGTCCACCTTCCGCAAGTACAATCAGGTCAGAAGCCGTACCGGCATGACGGGAGCTGAGGCGGCCAGGAGGCTTCTGCAGGCTCAGGGGATTTACGACGTCTCCATTCAGCGGGTGAGCGGCAATCTGACGGACCATTATGATCCGAAGAACAAGATCCTTCGGCTGTCCGACAGCACCTACGGCTCCACATCTGTGGCGGCCATCGGCGTGGCGGCCCATGAGTGCGGTCATGCCATGCAGCATGCGGAGGGCTATGCGCCGCTGTCTTTTCGCACGGCACTGGTACCGGTGGCGAATTTCGGCTCTCAGTTTTCTATCCTGCTTATTGTGGCCGGTCTGATCTTTGGGCAGGTGCTGGTAGAGGTGGGTATCCTCCTGTTCTGCGCCGTGGTGCTCTTCCAGCTGGTGACGCTGCCGGTGGAGTTCAATGCCTCCCGCCGGGCTCTGCGCCTGTTAGGCGACAATGGCATCCTCTATGACGAGGAGGTGGGCATGACCCGCAAGGTGCTGACAGCGGCAGCTCTGACCTATGTGGCCAGCGCTCTGATGTCGATTCTGCAGCTTTTGCGTCTGGTGCTGCTATTCGGAGGAAGAAGACGTGACAACTGACGGGATTAGTTCCAGAGCAGCGGCCCTCCAGGTGATCATAGATGTCCTGGAAAAGGGAGAGCTGGAAAACCGCATGCTGGATAGTGAGCTCGGCCGCCATCCGTCCTGGAGCAGCAGCGAGCGGGCCTTTTTTGCCCGGCTTGCGGAGGGAACAGTGGAGCGGTGTCTGGAACTTGACTATGTGATCGACAGCTTTTCCCGGACGCCGGCAAAAAAAATGAAGCCGGTGATCCGCGGTATCCTGCGGATGGGGACCTATCAGCTTCTCTATATGGACTCCGTGCCCGACCGGGCAGCCTGCAACGAGGCGGTGCAGCTGGCCAAAAAGAGAGGCCTAGCCGGCCTGGCCGGTTTTGTCAACGGCGTGATGCGAGCGATTGCGGCAGGAAAAGACGGGCGGACCTATCCGCCGGCGGATACGCCGGAGGGTATGTCGGTCCGCTATTCCATGCCTTTATGGATGGTGAAAAAATGGCTGTCTCTGTACGGCGCGGAGGTGACGGAGAAGCTTCTTTGCGCGATGCTGTCGGAAAGGCCGCTGTGTGTCCATATGAATCTGTCGCTGGCGCAGGAAGAACAGATCAAAAAAAGCCTGGAGGAGCAGGGGATAGAGGCTGCCGCTCACCCCTACAGTCCGGAGGCCCTTATTCTTTCCGGAGCAGGGCGGCCGGATGGCATCGAAGCATTTAAGAACGGGTGGCTCCAAGTGCAGGATATCAGTTCGCAGCTGGCTTCGTCTCTGGCTGTCCGTGCTCTCCGTGAGGTGTCGGGCCATCCAGGTCCTTTTCGCGTCATGGATCTATGCGCGGCTCCCGGCGGCAAAAGCGTCTATTTGGCGGATGTGGCGGGACGGATGGGCCTGCCGGTGACGGTGACGGCCCGGGATTTGACGCAGGAAAAGGTGCGCCAGATCGAAGAAAATCGGGCGAGGACAGGTCTTAATCGGATTGAGACACAGGTGAAGGATGCCAGAGTGTTTGACCAGAGAGACAGGGAGACGGCGGATGTGGTAATCGCAGACCTTCCCTGCTCGGGGCTGGGGATCATGGGGCGAAAAAAGGACATTCGCTATCATGTGACGCCGGAGAGCCTTGACAGTCTGGTCAAACTGCAGAGAGAAATTCTCACGGCGTCCTGGCAGTATGTGAAACCAGGCGGATTTCTTATCTACAGCACCTGTACGATCAATTCGGAGGAAAATGAGAAAAATGCCCTGTGGCTTGCAGAAGAATTTCCTTTTCAGCTGCTGGAAGCGGGAGACTGGCTTTTTGGGGGCGCCCCTAAAATGGGCCGGTTCCTGCAGCTCCTGCCGGGGGTACATGACAGCGACGGCTTTTTTGCCGCCGTGCTTAGGCGAACAGGAGGAATACAGTGATGAATATCCGTTCATTGAGCCGCGAAGAGCTTACGGATGCAATCCTGGAAATGGGAGAAAAGAAATTCCGCGCCGGGCAGATTTTTCGCTGGCTGCACCGAGAGATGGCGGACAGCTTCGACGAGATGACTAATCTGTCCCTGGCTCTCAGGGCCAGACTTGCCGAGCGGTTTACATTGGAGACGCCTCAGGCGGTACAGGTACTCACCTCGAAGATCGACGGGACGAAAAAATTTCTCTTTGAGCTGGCGGACGGCAATGTGATTGAGAGCGTATGGATGCAATACCATCACGGCAACAGCGTCTGTATTTCATCCCAGGTAGGGTGCCGGATGGGCTGTGCTTTCTGTGCTTCCACGCTGGATGGCCTGGTGAGAGGCCTGACTCCAGCGGAGATGCTGGGTCAGGTCTACCAGATTCAGAAGCTGACCGGCGAGAGGGTGGACAGCGTGGTGGTCATGGGATCGGGGGAGCCCTTGGACAATTACGATGCCCTGGTCCGCTTTGTCCGCCTGCTGACGGATCCGGAGGGACAGGATCTGAGCGGCAGAGCCATCACCGTCTCCACCTGCGGCCTGGTGCCTCAGATATACCGGCTGGCGGACGAAGGCCTGTCCATCACCCTGGCGCTGTCACTGCACGCCAGCTGCGATGAGACCCGGGTGAAGTTAATGCCGGTGGCGAAGAGATACAAGCTTGCCGAGGTGCTGAAAGCCTGTGACAATTATTTTGAAAAAACGGGGCGCAGGGTCAGCTATGAGTACAGTCTGGTCCACGGGGTCAATGACACGCTTGAGGAGGCGAGGGCATTGGCCGGGCTTTTGGGGAAGCGCAACTGCCATGTCAACCTGATCCCTGTCAACCCCATCAAGGAGAGAAATTTCACCAGGGGACCGCGGGAGGAGACCCTGGCTTTCAAAAATGTGCTTGAAAAATACGGAATAAATGCTACTATAAGAAGAGAAATGGGGCGCGACATAGATGGAGCCTGCGGTCAGCTTCGCCGAAGCTATATGAAAGAGGGCTCTTAAAGAAAGGAGGCGGTAGCCATGCATGCCTGTGCGCTCACGGATATCGGCAGGAAGCGCCAGTCCAATCAGGACGTGGTTTTCTGCAGCGAGAATCCTCTGGGTAATCTGCCAAATCTGTTTGCCGTCGCTGACGGTATGGGAGGCCATAAGGCCGGCGACTATGCGTCCAGAACGGCTGTGGAGATATTGCTCGACCATGTGAAAAATACCGACAGTCACGATCCCGGCGTGATATTGCAGGAAAGTATAGAGGAGATGAATAGCGTCATCTGGCATCGCTCCCGAGAGAATGCGGACTATGCCGGAATGGGGACCACACTTGTGGCCGCGGTGATTGAAGGCAGCACGCTGACGGTGGCGAATATCGGAGACAGTCGGCTCTATGTGGTGGGCCGGGGCCTCTATCAGGTGACAAAGGACCATTCGCTGGTGGAAGAATTAGTGGATCAGGGCAAACTGGTCCGCGGCAGCGCCGAATACCGGGCCAAGAAAAACGTGATTACCCGGGCCATCGGCGTGGGGGAATCGGTCAAGGCTGATTTCTTTGAGGTGGAACTGGCCGAGGGAGAGGGAGTGCTTTTGTGTTCCGACGGCCTGACCAACATGATAACAGAGGAAGAGATATTTTCAATTATATCTCGCAGGCAGTCGCTTGAGGACAGGTCGGCGGCCTTGGTGGAGGCTGCCAATCTGTCCGGCGGCCGCGATAACATTGCAGTTATTTTGATAGAAAGGTAGTAAGTGAGGTAAAAGTATGATCAGAATAGGAATGCTGTTGTCGGACCGCTATGAGATCCTGGAAAAGATAGGATCGGGCGGCATGTCCGACGTCTACAAGGCCAAGGACCACAAGCTGAACCGGCTGGTGGCCATCAAGGTGCTGAAGCAGGAGTACAGCACGGACAAAAATTTTGTCAGCAAGTTTTGGGCTGAGGCTCAGTCTGCGGCCCGTCTGGTTCATCCCAACATTGTCAATGTCTATGATGTGGGAAATGATCAGGGAGTCTACTATATCGTCATGGAACTGGTAGAAGGAATCACCCTGAAGAAATATATCGAGAAAAAGGGCAAACTGGAGATCCGCGAGTCCATCGGCATTGCCATGCAGGTGTGCCAGGGCATCGAGGCTGCCCATGAACAGAAGATCATTCATCGGGACATCAAGCCCCAGAACATTATCATATCCAAGGACGGCAAGGTGAAGGTCACCGATTTTGGCATTGCCCGAGCTGCGTCCTCTCAGACCATCAGCTCCAATGCCATGGGCTCTGTCCATTATATTTCCCCTGAGCAGGCCAGAGGAGGCTACTGCGATGAGCGCAGCGATATCTATTCTCTGGGTATCGTCATGTATGAAATGCTGACCGGCATGGTGCCCTTCGAGGGCGAGTCCACCGTGCAGGTGGCTCTCATGCATATCCAGAGCGAGATGGTGCCTCCCCGCAAATATGAGCCCATGATTCCGGTGAGCCTGGAGAAGATCATCCTGAAATGTACGCAGAAAAAGCCGGAGGCCAGATATTCCAGCGTGGCGGCTCTGATCGCCGATCTGCGCCGGGCCCTGATGACGCCGGATGAGGATTTTGTGAAGATGACGCCCCTTGTCAGCAGCGATGATCCTACCCGGATCATGAGTGCCGAGGAAGTGGAGCAGATTAAGAAGGAAGTGGGCAATGCGGATGCTTCCGCTTCCTCTGACTCTTCCCGAAATTCCTCCGGACGTATGGTGGATGAGGATGAAGAGGCCTATCTGATGGGCTATGAGAATGACGATGAGGACGAGGATGACGAGTACGGCGACGAAGATGATGAAGAGATGGATGAGGACGAGGACGATGAGGACGAGACCGATCCTAAGTTCGAGAAGATCATCACCTATGTGAGCATCGGCGTGGCTGTACTGATTGTGATCCTGGCGGTCTTTATCGTGGGCAGAGCCTTCGGCCTCTTTGGCGGAGGCAGCAGCTCTGAGACGGAGACGGCCACGGTGGAGGAGTCCACGCAGGATGGCACGATGACCATCATGCCGTCGGTGGTAGGCCTGGATCTGGCCGATGCCATTGACGCGCTCACAGCAGCTGGTCTGGGCTATGAGATCGAGGAATATGAGGACAGCGTTATCTATCAGGACAATGAGGTGACGTACCAGGAGTTTGAGGATGGAACATCCGTACCCCGCAACACCCGTGTGAAGCTGAGAGTCTGCGACAACTCCGGCTATGCGGATATCCCCACGGGATTGGTAGGTTCCACCTATGAAGCGGCGCGCAGAGCTCTGCTTGGCGTGGGGCTTACGCCCACCCGCGCAGAGGAGTACAGCGATGACGTGGCTGAAGGCTATGTCATCTCCGTTGATCCAGAGGAGGGCACAACGCGCGTCTCCAAGGATACGACAGTGACCGTGACCGTAAGTCTGGGTCCGGAGTCTGTGCCGGTGGATGTGCCTGCGGTGACGGGCAACAGCGAGTCCACGGCCAGGTCGGTTCTGGAGAGACTGGGACTGGTGGTGCGAGTGGAGTATGAGAATAGCAACACCGTGACCCAGGGTGAGGTCATCCGTCAGGATCCCACTGCGGGAACTACCCTGGAGGAAGGCTCCACGGTGACGATCTGGGTCAGCTCAGGATCCAATCAGGTGGCTGTGCCCAATCTGCTGGGCAGAAGTCTGAGTGAGGCCAGAAGCCTTCTGGAGGAGAGAGGCCTGAGCCTGAGCAGCAGCTATAATGAAGACTACAGCGATACCATCAGTGCCAGAATGGTCATGGGACAGAGCGTCTCTGCCGATACCATGGTAGACCCTGGCACGTCCATCACCGTGACATTGAGCCGCGGGCCGGAGCCGACGACAGAAGCGCCCACGGAGGCGCCTACGCAGCCGCCGGCGACGGAAGCGCCCACGCAGCCTACCGAGGCGCCTACCCAGGGCACCACACCTGCTGCGGAGCCGTAAGCAAGTATGCAGGGAAAGATTATTAAAGGCATTGCAGGATTCTACTATGTCCATGACGGGCATAGTAGAATCTATGAGTGCCGGGCAAAAGGAATTTTTCGGAACCAGAAGATAAAACCGTTGGTGGGAGACAATGTAGTCTTTGACGTATTGGATGACGGCGAGCAGACGGGAAATATCCGTGAGATTCTGCCCAGAACCAATGAGCTGATCCGCCCGGCAGTGGCCAACGTGGATCAGACATTGGTTATTTTTGCATCTAAGGAGCCTGATCCCAATTACTTTCTTCTGGACCGTTTCCTGGTGATGATGGAGGAACGAGGCGTGCCCTGTGTGATCTGTTTCAGCAAGG
Organism: uncultured Lachnospiraceae bacterium; assembly: GCA_944380185.1. GTDB lineage: Bacteria > Bacillota > Clostridia > Lachnospirales > Lachnospiraceae > RGIG7193. The sequence continues at coordinate 49,425 of CALWGV010000106.1, read as the reverse complement.
CAGATCTGACCGGGAAAGAGGAGGAAGAGGAGAAATTTGCCCGCTACCGGGCCTGTGGTTACCCCCTCCTTTCCATCAGCAGCAAGGAGGGCAAGGGCATTGAGAAGGTGCGTCAGATCCTCAGAGGGAAGACTACGGTGCTTGCCGGTCCGTCCGGCGTAGGCAAATCCACTTTGCTGAATCTGCTGGTGCCGCAGGCACAGATGGAGACCGGCAGCGTCAGCGAAAAGATCGGCAGAGGGCGCCATACTACCCGCCATGCAGAGGTTTTTCTGGTGGAGGATGACACCTTCCTTATCGATACGCCGGGATTCAGCAGTGTCTATCCAGCGTCGGTGGAGGCCGATGAGCTTAAAATATATTTTCCTGAGTTTGTGCCCTTTGAGGGCGGATGCCGTTTTCAGGGCTGCCTTCACATGGAGGAACCGGACTGTGCGGTAAAGAAGGCGGTGGCAGCGGGAGAGATCCCACGGGAGAGATACTTGAGCTATCGCAGCCTTTATAAAGAGCTGAAACAGCAGCGAAAATATTGATACGATTATTATAAATGATGCGAAGGTCAAAATACCTTTTGCCCCAACATCATATAGATAAAGAGTTAGGAAAAGGAGATATTGCGGATGAATATTTTAGCCCCTTCGATACTCTCAGCGGATTTCGGTATTCTGGGCCAGCAGCTGGAGGAAATCAGCCGGGCCGGAGCCCAGTATGTGCATATCGATGTGATGGACGGTCATTTTGTGCCCAGCATCTCCTTTGGCATGCCGGTGATCGCGTCCATCCGCCCCTATACGGACAGGGTCTTTGATGTTCATCTGATGGTGGAGGACCCGGGAAGCATCGTGGAGGCAGTAGCTGCGGCCGGAGCGGATATTATCACGGTTCATGCGGAGGCCTGTACCCATCTGGACCGGGTCATCGGGCAGATTCACGACTGCGGAAAAAAAGCGGGGGTGGTGCTGAACCCGGCCACTCCGCTGTCCGTCCTGGAATATGTGCTGCCGAAGGTTGAGGTGGTACTTCTCATGTCGGTTAACCCAGGTTTTGGCGGGCAGAAATATATCCCCTATGTGACAGACAAGATCCGCGATCTGCGCAAAATGATTGATGGGCGCGGCCTGTCGGTGGATATTGAAGTGGACGGCGGAGTAAAACTGGCCAATGCAGAAAAAATTCTTGCGGCAGGGGCCAATGTGCTGGTGGCCGGTTCCGCCGTCTTTGCAGGAGATCTGACGGCCAACGTAAAGGCTTTCCTGGACATTCTGGAGAACAGGCAGTGAGCGCGGGGCATTGGAGCGGAGAATTCGCTGTACAGGCCAGCGAATGCGGTTCGGTCATGACAGCTCTGATTGTGGCCGGCGGTGAGACTGATCTTTCTCAGCTTGCCGGAGAGGCAGAAAGACTGAGAGAAAGCGAAGGTCTGCTCATTGCAGCCGATCGGGGGCTGGAGGCCATGCAGAGCGCAGGGCTTATTCCCGATGTGGCCGTGGGGGACTTCGATTCCGTGGACCCGAAGGTCCTGGAGTTTTTTTTGCGTCGTCCCGGCATACGCTTTGAGCGGCACAGGCCGGAGAAGAACCAGAGTGATACGGAACTGGCTTTTTTTATTGCCAGGGAGGCAGGGGTGCAGAAACTGACGCTGATGGGCGTCACGGGAACCAGACTGGATCATGTTCTCTCCAATATTCAGCTGCTGCGGGAAGCGGAGAAAGAGGGGGTGGATTGCTGTCTTTTGGATGCGCACAACCGGATTCGAATGGCAAAAAGCCCGATGACCTTTTACCGGGAGGGAAATCCTTTCTCCTATGTGTCTTTTATCCCCCTGTCGCCGGAGGTGACCGGTATTACGCTGAAGGGATTTAAATATCCCTTGACGGACTATCACATGGTCCTGGGGCAGGAGTGCAGCCTCTGTGTCAGCAATGAGCTGGCTGAGCCGGAAGGAATGCTTACCTTCCAAAAAGGCTCTATGCTCGCTATAGAATCGAGAGATTGATCGTGTCCACCGCGATTTTTCTAATCATGCGGCTTTCCCCCAGTATTTTTTTGATGATTATACCGATTGAATGTCCCAGTATATCGATAAGGGGAAGTACTGTATTTATTGCACAACAGGAGGAAGGAAAATGAGAACAATTATACTGGCGTCGGGTTCGCCCCGCAGAAGAGAGCTGTTAGCCCAGATTGGTCTGCAGTTTACCGTGATTCCCAGCACGAAGACGGAGGTCATCCGATTTCAGGATCCAGCCATGACCGTGGAGGATCTGTCCAGGCAGAAGGCTGAGGATGTGGGGGCACAGGCTCCGGATGGGGCCCTTGTCATTGGTTCAGATACGGTGGTGGCTTTGGACGGAAAGATTCTGGGCAAGCCCCATGACGCAGAGGACGCGGTGCGGATGCTTACTCTCCTGCAGGGGCGCGCCCATGAAGTCTTCACCGGCGTTACCGTTCTGGAAAAAGACGCCAAGGGAGATAAAATGACGACTTTTTCCGACAGGACGCTGGTGCGGATCTATCCGATGACGGAGGAGGAGATCAGGGCCTACGTGGCTACGGGGGATCCTTTGGACAAGGCCGGCGCCTATGGAATTCAGGGAGTTTTTGCAGCCTATGTGGAGGGAATAGACGGCAGCTTTTACAATGTGATGGGGCTTCCCATCGGCAAGCTGTATCAGGAAATCAAAGGGAGGATCATGTGATGATCAAACTGATCTGTTCAGATGTGGACGGCACTATGGTGCCCGATGGAACCAGGGATATCAATCCGGAAATATTTGAGGTGATCGGCAGACTTCGGGAGAAGGGCATTCAGTTCGCCATAGCCAGCGGACGCCCGGCCTCCAGCATCAGCAGCCTGTTCAAACCGGTGGAGAATAAAGTGTTTTTCATCGCTCTGGGCGGAGCGATCATCGCTACCAGCAGTCGGACACTGTATCACTGGGATGTGGATCAGGAGGATATGTGCCGGATGGTGAAGCAGATGCGAAAAGTGCCGGGCTGCGAGATTATGCTGAGCGGCGTGAGCTGCAGTTATATGGAGTCAAAGGATGAATATTTCCGCACTTGGGTCATGGATAGTTATGGCACGAAATGCAAACTCACCGATGATCTGCTCTCGGTGGACGATGAGATTGTCTCGCTGAGCTTCTATCACAGCGGCCATCAGGTGGAGGCGGCTTTTCATGATTTTATCGAGGAGTGGCAGGACAGCTACAAGGTGGTGACGGCAGGAACCATGTGGCTGGATGTTCAGAGAAAGGATGTCAACAAGGGCCGGGCCATTGAGGAACTGCAGGACAGTCTTGCGGTGACGCCGGAAGAAACCATGGTTTTTGGCGATCAGAGAAATGATATCGAGATGATGGGGCGGGCCTACTACAGCTATGCGGTGGAAAACGCTCTGCCGGAAGTAAAGGCAGCGGCCAGATTTGAAACAGACCGCTGTGACCGGGATGGCGTCCTCAAGGTTTTGAAGAATCTGCTGGAAAAGCTGTAAGAGCAATGACGCCGAAAAAATGCGACGGAAAGTGATGGACAAATGAAAAGCAAGAGTTTGATGGTTGCGCTGGCTGTTATTGTTCTGGCTGCCGCAGGCTGTTTTGCCGCCTGCGGCAATGTAAGGATTCATCTGACCGGCGGTCTGAGCGAGGGAGAGCTGTTTCGCATTGAAGATGAGGTCTGCACGGAGGCGGAGGCCAGGCTCTTTTTGATGAACCAGAAGAATCGGTGCCAGCAGGCTTACGGTGAGAAAATCTGGTCGGTTTCTCTGGAGGACGGGAGAAACTTTGCCGAATACATGAGCGATGAGCTGCGGGATTTCCTGGTGCAGCTAAAATCCATGGTGCTGATGGCCGAGAGCCGTGGAATTTCCCTGAGCGATGAGGAGGAACGTCAGATTTCCCAGGCGGCCTCCGCCTATCTGGAGACTGCCGGAGAAGAAGCTCTCTCCTACCTGGGAATCTCACAGGAGGAGATGGAGGAGCTGTATCGGGACTATCAGATGGCGAGCCGCTTAGCCGATCAGGTTTCTTCCCTGGTGCAGGATGAGATCAGCGATGATGAGGCGAGAGTCATTGAAGTTCAGCAGATTGTTTTTTACAAGACCACGGCGGCGGAAGACGGGACAGAGACTGTGCCGGATGAAGGACAGCTGAATGCCCTGCACACCGAGGCCCAGACAGCCGCTGACCGGGCGGCTGCAGGAGAAGCATTTGCCACGCTCCAGGAGGAATATTCCGATGAGGAGGCGGGCAGCATAGAGGTGAGCCGCGCCGACGTGGACAGCCAGTGGGAGGAAGCGGTCTTTGCCCTGGACAGCGGACAGACGAGCGGAGTTATCGAGACCGATGAGGCTTTTTATGTGGTGCGCTGCATAAATAATCTTTTGCCGGAGGAGACCCAGGCCAATAAAGAAACGATTCTGGAGCAGCGCAGAGCGGACAGATTTTATCAGGAATATAATGCCTTTACCGCGCAGCTGGTTCCGGTGTATAATGAAGGAGAATGGGAAGGCCTGTCCTTTACGGACAATGATATCCCGTCCTGCACAGCAGACTTTTATGAGATTTATGAACAATATTTCGGGGCTTAAAGGAGACAAGGAGAGATGAAGAAGACAGCGATTGTCACAGACAGCAACAGCGGTATCACACAGGAAATGGGGCGCCGCCTGGGTGTGGAAGTGCTGCCGATGCCTTTTACCATCGGTGGGGAGACTTATTTTGAGGGAATCAATTTGTCCCAGACGGAGTTTTATCATAAGCTGGAGAAGGATGTGGCTATTTCCACTTCCCAGCCTTCGCCGGAGGCAGTAATGTCTCTGTGGGATCAGGTGCTGAAGGAGGCAGATGAAGTGATTCATATTCCCATGTCCAGCGGGCTGAGCGGCTCCTGCCAGACAGCGATCATGCTGGCAGAGGAATATGAGGGACATGTCCATGTGGTGGACAATCATCGGATATCCGTGACCCAGTATCAGTCTGTGCTGGATGCCATTGCCCTGCGGGATGCCGGCTATACGGCGGCTCAGATCAAGGAGCGGCTGGAAAAAGAGGGGCTGGAGTCCAGTATTTATATTATGGTGGACACACTGAAATATTTAAAGAGGGGCGGGCGCATCACGCCGGCAGTGGCAGCTCTGGGAACTTTGCTGCGCCTAAAGCCGGTGCTGCAGATCCAGGGGGGACGCCTGGACACCTTTGCCAAGGCCCGTACCGTGGCTCAGGCCAAGAGCATTATGATTCAGGCTTTGAAGGAGGATGTGCAGAACCGTTTCGGCGGTATGAAGAGCAGACAGGTGTGGCTGGAGATCGCCCATACCAAGAACGAAGAACAGGCAGAGCTTTTAAAGGAGGAACTTCTGGCGGCTTTTCCCGGTTATGTGCAGGTGGATATGGCGCCTTTGTCCTTGAGCGTGGCCTGTCATATCGGTCCCGGCGCCCTGGCTGTGGCCTGCACGAAAAAAATCAAAATAGACGAAGAGAAGTAAGCCGGCAGCGCCGCCTTGCGCGGACATATCGGCACACAATAAAAATCCCGAGGAATGGAAGACGGTTTTCCACTCTTCGGGATTTTTGCCGGTCAGGTCTGTCTGGCCGCTTTTATTTGCTCAGCTTCATCATCAGCTCATTGCTTCTCTGAATAAAGGCAGTCATCCGCTCCGGCGAAAGAGAACCGTGGGAGAGGAGGGCCAGATCGTAGAGCTGTTCGCAGATGGAGGGAGTCAGTTCGCCGTCCTTGTTTTCCAGCACGGTCTTGACCAGAGGATGGCTGATATTGAGGATCAGAGTTTGTCCCTCGCCGTCAAACATGGACGTATCACCCATGCCGTACATCTTGAACATCTCCTGCATACGGCGGCTGTCCTCGGACAGAGTGATCATCGAGGCCACGCTGTCGTCCTTCAGCTTCTCCGCCTTTACTTCCAGCTTGTCATTGCTAAGAGCCTTGCGGAAGATCTCGGTCAGGGCCTCTTCATCGGCCTTCATGGCTTCCTTCTCTTCATCGCTCAGATTCTCCTTGTAGGAATCACTCTCCGCGTCGATGCGTTTGAAGTGGACGTCCTTGTTGGCCTGCTCGATCTGCTGGATGAAAGGAGAGTCAATGTTGTGAGGAAGGATCACCGCGTCGGTGCCCTGTGCCTTGAACATGTTGATGTACTGGCTCTGCTCCTTCTCATCGGTCACGTAATAGATCGTGTTTTCGTGGGTTTCCTTGGCGTCCTCCAGGCATTCCGGCAGGGTCAGATACTTGCCGTTGATATCTTTAAAGATCATATAATCCTGAATCTTCTCGCGGAATTTCTCATCCTTGATGTAGCCAAACTTGATGAAGGGATTGATATCGTCCCAGTATTTCTCATAGGATTCCTTATCGGTCTTGTACATGCCGGTCAGCTTGTCTGCCACCTTCTTGGTGATGTAGTCGGAGATCTTCTTGACGAAGCCGTCGTTCTGCAGAGCGCTGCGGGATACGTTCAAAGGCAGGTCGGGGCAGTCGATGACGCCTTTCAGCAGCATCAGGAATTCCGGAATCACCTCTTTGATATTGTCGGCGATAAATACCTGGTTGTTGTACAGCTTGATTACGCCCTCGATGGACTCGTACTCCAGGGAAATCTTCGGGAAGTACAGGATGCCCTTCAGGTTGAAAGGATAGTCCATGTTCAGATGGATCCAGAACAGAGGCTCTTTGTAGTCGTGGAAGACCTTGCGGTAGAATTCTTTATACTCCTCGTCGGTGCAGTCGTTGGGATGCTTGGCCCACAGCGGATGGGTATCGTTGACCGGCACAGGGCGGCGCAGAATCTTGGCCTTTTCCTTGGCGGGGCTTACCTCCACGGTCTCCTTGGTTCCGTCCTCCAGCTCTTTCTCCTCGGTTTTTGCTTCTTCCGTGAAGCGCTCCACCACGGTGTCGTCCTCGCGGACATCCTCGGCGTCGATAGTGTCATACTGAGGCTCGGCGTTTTCCTTGGACAGATAGATTTCCACCGGCATGAAGGAGCAGTATTTCTCCAATACCTCGCGGACGCGGTATTCATTGGAAAACTCCACGCTGTCCTCATTGAGATACAGGGTGATGCAGGTGCCTACTCCCTCCTTCTCGCCGTCGCCCATGGCGTACTCGTTGCCGCCCTCGGACTCCCAGTGAACCGGCGTGGCTCCCTCTTTATAGGAGAGGGTGTCGATGGTGACGCGGTCAGCTACCATGAAAGCAGAATAGAAGCCCAGACCGAAATGGCCGATGATCTGATCGTCGTTTGCCTTATCCTTGTACTGCTCCAGGAAGGCCTGCGCACCGGAAAAAGCGATCTGATTGATATATTCGTCTACCTCCTCCTCGGTCATGCCCAGTCCATTGTCGGTGAAGGAGATGGTTTTTTCATCGGGGTTGACCTGCACATCGATTTTAAATTTGACGTCATCCGGCAGCTGGTATTCGCCCATGGCGTCCAGCTTTTTTAATTTGGTGATGGCGTCGCAGCCGTTGCTGACCAATTCACGGACAAAGATGTCGTGATCGGAGTACAGCCACTTTTTAATAATAGGGAAAATATTTTCACTGTTGATGGAAAGATTTCCGGTTTTTGTTGCCATGATATTGTCACTCCTTTTTGGAAAAACTTCGTTCTCTTGGATTCCAGTCTATTGTAATACCCGAACAGACAAAAGTCAAGAAAAAATTAGCACTCATTTTTGATGAGTGCTAACAGCCTGAGGGCAATTTTTCTGCGTGGATTCTATTCCCTATCAAAGCGATTTATTCCATTTCAAAAGGAATCTGGCGCTGGTGAAGAAAGTTCTGTATCATCCGGTCCCATTCCCGGTCCAGATTTTTGGACAGATCAAATACATTGAGGGAGGTGCCTGTATAGCAGGACAGGTGTTTGTCCGTATAACGCAGATTCATGAACAGCCCGCCGATATCGGAGGCGGAATAGGGAAGGCCTGTCTGCCGCAGAAATTTTTCTACATTGTAGCCGGCGAGGCGAAAGACGATGCGGAACTGTCCGGGCAGCCGGTTTCCGCGGATCAGCTGGTAGATGAAGGGGCGCAGAAGCTTCCAGGAGACCAGATCCGGATCAGGCAGAGAGGCAAGTTCATCTGAATTAAAATAGTCGGCAGCTATCCGTCCGTCGATCTGAAAGGTGCACAGGGTGGTGAGACTGAGCTCTGAGACGAGAAAAGAGTCGAAGTCGTCCTGTACAAACAGCTTGGATGTGGTCAGTCGGATATCGGGAAAGGAAAGGGCGATCATGAAAACCAAAACCTCCTTGACGTGAAATGATGAAGCGTAAATCAGGCAGTATGCCCCTGTTTTCATTGTTTGCTAACTCTCCTATATCATATGCCGTCGGGGGAAAAAAGGCAAGTCTAAAAAGGTTCATGGGAAAAAGACAGGCCGAAATGCCCATAAAAAGGAGATAAAGAAAAAATATGCTGGAAAAAATTCTGAAACCGTAGTATATTACTACACTGTAGCACTTTTCTTAGCGCGGTTCTCCCGACACGGGACGGGAGCCTTTGCCGTAAACGGAGGAAAATTTATGTGGATTGTGGATAAATATATCGATTATGTCAAGGAGCAGACCCAGAAAAATCCTGAACAGAGCTTCGACAAGATTTTGCTGGGGTTTAAAGCCAACAAGCTGCGGACTAAGGTCCTGCCCAAAGGAGGACTGGCCAGGGGATATCAGAAGCTGGAGGCGATGATGATGTCGCTGGTGGCGGATTCTCTGGGAAAGCCGGACAGCTATGTGTGGGGCAATATTTTTGCTCCCTGTGAGCTGATGCAGTGCTTTGGCCTGTCCACGCTGTCTGTGGAATGCCTGGCCTGCTATCTGAGCGGTTACCATCTGGAGGATTATTTTATTGATTATGCCCAGAGCACGGGAATTGCGCCTACCTTATGCTCCTATCACAAGACCTTTGTGGGGGCGATCGACAGCGGCGTGGTGCCGGTGCCCCGATATGCGGTGACGACCTCTCTCTCCTGTGACGGTAATCTGAATACTTTCCGCTATCTGGAAAAGAAAAAAGGAGTGCCGTTTACTTTCCTGGATGTGCCCTATGAGGATGACGATGCGTCGGTGGCCTACCTGGCCGATCAGCTGCGGGATTTTACCGGTGAGCTGGAGAGAAGATTCGGGAAAAAATTTGACGTCGAGAAACTTCGCCGGTCGCTGGAGATCGAAAACGAGACCCGTAAGCTTTTGATTGAGTTTTTCCACCTGCAGAGCGAGCGCTATTATCCCGGGGAGCTGATCAGCCATCTGTATCTGATGATGGGAATGCATCTGATGATCGGCACGCCCGAATTCCTGGAGCTGGTCCGCTTCCTGGTGGAGGACATTAAGAAATGCCCGCCTTTTGAGGGAAAAAAGATCCTGTGGGTGCATCTGCTGCCTTTCTATCAGGAGAGCCTGCAGCACTATTTCAATGAGAACGATAAATATCAGATCATCGCCAGCGATATCATCCTGGATTCGGTAGAGATGCTGGACGAAAGAGAGCCCTTCACCGCTCTGGCTAAGAAGATTATTCGCAACATGTACAACGGCTCCTATGCGCACAAGGCGGAGATCGTGAGCGCACTGGCGGAGAGCCTCCACCCCGACGCCGTGATTCAGTTCTGCCATTGGGGCTGCAAGCAGTCCGCCGGCGGCAGCCTTATACTGAAAGAAGAGATGCAGAAGAAAGATATTCCCATGCTTATCCTGGATGGAGACGGCATCGACAAGCGCAACAGCCATGACGGTCAGATCAAGACGCGTCTGGAGGCTTTTTTGGAGATGCTTGACACGCTGGAGAAAGATGAGGAGAGAAGTCAGCAGGGACGGGAGGAAAAGGTATGTTAGGATATATCTGTAAATATGCCCCGGTGGAGATATTCGAGTCCATGGGGGAGACGGTAAAAAGAATCGAGCCCCAGGTAACCAATTTCACCCAGGCGGATATGCGGATGCACCCCAATATCTGCAGCTTTGCCAAAGGTGCGCTGGAGGAAGTCATGCAGCCCGGCTCCGATTATGACGGGATTATTCTGACAACCTGCTGCGACAGTATCCGCAGGCTCTATGATGTACTGAAGGCGGAGTTTCCGGACAAGTTTATTTATATGCTGGACACGCCCCGGATCACCAAGGAGGCAGGCATCGCGCTCTATGAGCGGAGAATCCGGGAGATGATCCGGGCCTATGAGAAACACACGGGGAAGACCTTTGATGAAGAAGCCTTTGCCGAACTTCTGCGGGAGAGGGATGAGAAAGAGCAGCTGGCCGTCTCCTCCGGCCGGCTCAATATCGGCATATTGGGAGCCAGAGCCAACGAGGAGATTCGCCGGATTTTGGAGAGCCAGGGCGCAGGGGTGGCCTTTGACCTGACCTGTACCGGCCTGGGCCGCAAGCTTCTGTACGAGCCGGAGGCGGTGATGACCGGCTATGTCAGAGGTCTTTTGAGCCAGTTCCCCTGCATGAGGATGGAGCAGGCTTCTGGCCGCGACGAGCTGATCCGCCGCTATGCGGACAGTGTGGACGGCATCATCTATCATACGGTACAGTTCTGCGACAATTATGCCTATGAGTATGCCTGGCTGAAAAACTGGATGAAGAAGCCGATGCTTCTTCTGGAGACCGATTACACGAAACAGAGCGAGGGACAGATTCTGACCCGCATCCAGGCATTTTTGGAATCCCTGGATCCGAAGCAGGACAAATTAATAAAACAGGAAAAAACGAAGAGACAGACGAAAGGGACAGAGAAAATGTATGTGATGGGAATCGACAGCGGGTCTACCTCGACCAACGCGGTTATTATGAATGAAAAGAAGGAAATTGTAGCTTTTTCGGTAGTGCGTACCGGGGCCAAGGCGGGAGAGAGCGCAGCGAAGGCTTTGGAGGAGGTGCTTTCAAAGGCCGGAATAAAAAAGGAAGATCTGGCTCTGATCGTATCTACCGGTTACGGTCGTGTCAGCATTTCCTTTGCCGATGAAAATGTGACGGAAATCAGCTGTCACGGAAAGGGCGCACACTATTTTAATCCCAATATCCGCACCATCCTGGATATCGGCGGACAGGACAGCAAGGCCATCCATTTAAACGAGGAGGGCGAGGTAAAGGATTTCGTCATGAACGACAAGTGCGCCGCGGGCACGGGACGTTTCCTGGAGATGATCGCCCGGACTCTGGAGATCGATATCGCTGAACTGGGGGCCATCGCGCTGACTTCTACGGAGAAGATCGAGATCACCAGCATGTGTTCCGTGTTTGCTGAGTCGGAGGTGATCTCCCTGATTGCAAACAATAAGGAAAAAGCAGATATTGCCGACGGCGTCTGCCATGCCATCGCCGGCAAGGCCTACTCTCTGCTTCGCCGGGTGGGATTGGAGCCCGATTTTATGATGACGGGAGGCGTAGCCAAAAATCCCGGCGTAGTCCGTGCCGTGGAGGAGAAGATCGGGGCAAAGCTCTATATCTGCCCGGAGCCGGAGATCGTAGGCGCCACCGGAGCTGCCATCTATGCCCTGGAAAAGGCCAGGGGCTGAGGAAAAGCATCGGATGCCGGCTTTTCTGCCGTGACAGAATCTTTCTCAGCTGACTGACCGGTTATTTTGAATATAAAATTTGTAAAAAGGCTTTTCAAGTCCATCGTACTATGTTATTATATGTAGTAATGAAAACCACATAACAAAGCGCAAAAGGTGACATAAAAAGTTTTTCGAATAAAAAAGCGCGGGTTTTTAATATCAGTTATTGTGAGGAGATAGTACGATGAGCTACAGAATTATTGGTGATAGCTGCTGTGATTTGACGGAAAAATACAAGAAGGATTCCCATTATCGTCTGGTGCCGCTGACCCTGCAGGTGGACGACACCTATATTCGTGATGACGAGACCTTCGACCAGGCACGATTCCTTCAGCTTGTCCGGGAGAGCAAATCGGTACAGAAGTCGGCCTGCCCTTCGCCGGAGGACTTTATGGCGGTCTATGAGGGCGACGAGGATATGGTCTTTGTGGTGACCTTGTCCCAGCATCTGAGCGGCACTTATAACAGCGCTGTCCTGGCCGTCAATCTATATCACGAGGAGCATCCCGACAGCCCGAAGAAGATTCACGTGTTCAGCTCCGACTCGGCCTGCTGCGGCGAGGCGCTGATTGCTTTTAAGATTCAGGAGCTGGCGGAGGCAGGGGCATCCTTTGAAGAGATCGTGGAGAAGGTAAGCGATTTCCGCGACTATATGAATACCTACTTTGTGCTGGAGACGCTGGATTTCCTGCGCAAAAACGGCCGGCTGACAGGCATTACGGCGATTCTTGCCTCCGCACTTAACATTAAGCCGGTGATGGGAGCGGACCACGGCGTGATCATCAAATTGGATCAGGCCAGAGGAATCACAAAGGCATTGAACAAGCTCTGCGATACGGTAGTGCAGGATGCCATCAGCAAGGGAGTCAACACAAAGGAGAAGATTCTGGGGATCGTTCACTGCAACTGCCCTGAGCGCGCCCAGAGCGTGAAGGAGAATATCTGCAGCCGTCTGTCCTTTAAGGATGTCTATGTAGCCCCGGCAGCCGGCGTCAGCAGTCTATATGCCGGTGACGGGGGAATTGTCATCGCACTGTAAAGACAAAACGAACCGAACTTATATAACCAATAGAAAGCACATGGATGAGAAAATTGTCCATGTGCTTTTTGTATACATTGGAAAAAATAAAACAAAATGAATCATTTAAATATATTTTGAATCAATATGATCGACAAACACATCTAAATATGTTAAGATTGCGGGAGCACGCAGTGCAGAGCCCTAAAGGACTAGGCGCCGCAATCTGGTATCACAGAATGGACACATAAAGATAACCGATCGTTGTAAAATACATCCGAAAAAAACCGGAAACCATTTCATATTTTCACGAAAACCGATCCTTGATACAATATGAGCAGAGAGGGGAAAAACAGTGATTGGCAAACGAGCGCGCAGCATTATCCTGGAAATTATAAAAAGAGGAGAAGTAAAGATTTCAGATTTAGCGGAGCAGTATCATGTATCTGAACGCACCATTCGCAGCGATCTGGAAGAAATCGATTATTTTCTGAGGGAAAATAATTGCAGCGCAATGATGGAGAAAAACAGAGGGACAGTGGCCATCAAAAGGGACAGCAATGTCACTATGCTGATTTATCAGATGATCAATGAAAGCAAGGTGGTTACGGCCAGCTATTCTCCTGACGAGCGCCTGCTGGAAATTTTCTATTTTCTGGTTACCGCAAAAGAACCGGTAAAATTAGAAAATCTGGCGGAGCATCTGCTGGTCTCAAAAAGCACCGTGGTAAAGGACCTGGACAGACTAAAGGCGATCTACCAGTCTTATGATCTGCAATTCCAGGGAAACCATGAGGGAATGGAGATTTCGGGGAAGGAAGAGATCATTCGCAGAGAGCTGGTAAAACGATTTATCCGGACGATGGATAAGCATGCGGTTATGGATTTGACCAACCTGATCATTCATAAAGAGAAAATCACTTATAAAGTATTCTGGAGATTGTTTGAGGAAGTAGATCTGGATGCGGTCCGCTCCTGTATTGAATTGCTGAAGACGGGACTGGGTATGCAGCTGTCGGATCTGGAATATTTGAATTTGATGGGGCATTTCTGCATCCTTTTAAAGAGGGCCAAGCTCGGCAAATGTCCTGACCGAGAAGAGCAGCATAAGCCAAGTCCGCTGATGGGATTTCTGACAGAGAACATTTATGACTGCCTGAGTAAAATGACCAGACTGCATCAAAATGAGAAGCAGTATATTCGCTATATTATTTATCTGTCATCCAGTTCCCTCTATCTGATGGAACAGCCTATGCCCGAAGGAGAGGCGGAGGAGAATGTACAGCGGTGTATGCGCGCTTTGGGATGCGAAGGTAATGCTTACATCCGGCAGGGTTTACGACAGGAATTCAGCCTTCTGTACTGGGAACGGCAGCTGGGTGTGCCCTGCAGTCATCCGGTAGTGGAGCTGGCCGATGAAGCCTTTCTCCAGGTCTATGAGAAAATTGATCCGCTTTTTTCCGACGAACAGATGACCAGAGATGAAAAATGGAGGATTGCCGCACATTTTATCGCAGGGACAGAATACTCCGATCAGAAAGGACATAAGAGAGTCCTGGTGGTCAGCGATAAGCCCAGTACCTTTATCAACCTTTTGATTGACCAGATCGTTCCCATGTTTGATATTGAGATTGTAGGGATTACAGGTCTGGCTCAGCTGGAAAAATACAGAAAAGTCGTACCGGTTGATTGCCTGCTCAGCACGATTCATCTGCGTATGGAAGGGGTAGAAGTCGTAGAGGTTCATCCTCTGCTGACGCTGAAGGATATTGGTGTATTAGAGGAACATTTTTTTCTGCGCAGGCTGCCGCCCAGAAGATATTCGGGCGAGGATGATGAAAAAATAGAAGAGAGGGTTTTGTGGGTGGAAGAGGAGGTGGAATACTGTTCTCAGAGGGTCGCCCATGAACTCTCCCAGGCGCTGCTTTTGGCGGACGCTTGTACGCTGCCCTTGGAAAAGAGTATAGAAGACGCGATGCAGAAGCAGAGACTGCCTTTTATTGTGGGAAAGACACAGGTGCTGAACAACAGAAATTATAATACAGTAAAAAGAAATCAGGTGGTGGGGTGCAGGATAAAAGGACAGGCCGCGATCGAATCAGTAATTCTGATTTCCGTATCCAGTCCGGAGATTTACTTGAAACGCATATCCAGCCTGTTGATAGGAGGAGCCGCATGGATGAAGTAATTGTGGAAAAAATGATTTTTTTGCATCAAAATTTAGAATCACAGCAGTCGGTGTTTCGGTTTCTGGCTGAGCAGCTGGTGGAGGCCGGACGGGGTACTTCAAAAGATGCTCTGATCGAGGGATTTTATGACAGGGAAAGGGAATTTTCTACGGCATTAAATGACAAAATTGCGATTCCCCACTGCAGACACGATGCGATCAAGCAGGCGACCGTTTTGATCGTGCAGAATGAAAGGGATATTCCTTGGACGGATGGGGAACCGGTAAATTTAATGTTTGCCCTGATGGTGCCGGGGGGAAATGAAAATCAGCTGCACATCCGGATTTTAGCCCAAGTCGCGCAGCTGATTATGGAGGATAGTTTTATCGAGAAGGTGAGGTCGGGCCAAAACCCGAAGGATATTTTTGATGAAATGAAGTCGTTGAATGAACTGGGGTAAAAAACATAGAGAGGAGAACGGTAAAATGAAGATTGTTGCAGTTTGTGCCTGCCCTACGGGAGTAGCTCATACCTATATGGCAAAAGCAGCTTTGGAAAAAGCGGCGGCAAAATTGGGCCATCAGATCAAAGTGGAGGCGCAGGGGGCTCTGGGTATTGAAAATGAGATTACGAAGGAAGAGGCAAGAGAAGCAGATGTCGTACTGCTGGCGGTGGAAGTGGGGATTGCAAAACGGGAACGCTTCGAAGGAAAGCCGACGGTAAATATCCCTGTACAGACAGTGGTGAAGAGTCCGGAGACAGTGCTCAAAAAGATCGAAGAAAAGCTGAAAAACAGGTAAGCAGGATTTTAAATGCTGCAGATTACTTACAGACGAATAATAGATAAATGATGGCGTCTAGTTTATCTTTATTATTATGATGAATGGTCAGGCCGACGGGCGGGGTTATTTATCATTCTACAATAATAGTAAGAGGTGAAAGTATGAGAAAAATTCAAAATGCATTGATGACTGGCGTGTCATATATGCTGCCGTTTATTGTAGTTGCCGGCCTAACGATTGCGCTAACCGGTATTTGCACATCTTATTTTGGCATAGACAATGCCGTAATCACCACCCTGAGCGGATTCGGCTCGACGGTAATGGGGTTCATTCCTCCGATTATGGGCGCCTATGTATCGTTTGCCATTGCGGATAAAGCTGGTCTTGCACCCGGCTTCATCGGCGGATGGATTGCACAGAATCCCATCCTGGAAGGTACGGATTCCAGCGGATTTTTGGGCGCGGTCTTAGCCGGTCTGATTGCCGGCTATCTGGTACAGGCCCTGAAGAAGATTCCGTTTCCGAAGGTAATCGATTCCCTGAAATCCATGCTCATTATCCCTGTGGTGTCTTCTCTGGTGATTTATTTCCTGATGGCATATCCCATCGGCTTTGTGGTGGGCGCACTGTATACTGCTATCGTAAATGCGCTTCTGGCGCTGGCAGCCAATACGGGAACGGCTGTTATTCTGGGGGCAATCTTGAGTGCCATGTGCGCTTTTGATATGGGCGGTCCTCTGGGCAAAATCGCCATTACCTTTATCTTTGCCGTGTGGAATGAGCCATCCGGACTTGGCTTTTTGACCAATGCGGCGGTATTCCCCGGTATCATGGTGCCGGCTATCTCCGTCGGACTTGCCTCCTATATCGCGCCGAAAAAATTTACCGAGAGCGAGAGAAAGCAGGCCCCTGGCGCAATCGTCACCGGACTTGTGGGAATTGCCGAGGCCACTTTGCCCTATGCTTTCCGTGACCCGGTCCGTGTGATCGGATGCAATATGATTGGCGCTGCCGTCGGCGGGGCAATGATGATGGCGTTTAAGGTCTCTACTCCGGGCGTGTCGGGAATCATCGGTATTCCTCCGGCCAGCAATCCATTGCTGATGACTCTATGTATTGTTGTGGGTATTGCTATTTCCACCACGCTCATGGTAATTGTGAAAAAAGAAGCGGTGGAAAAAGACACAGAGGATGACAGCATCGATTTTGAAATCACGTTTTAATTTCTGTGGCAGTCATGCAGTTTCTGTGTGACTGCCACTTTGGCAAAAGGAGTTGTTATGAAAAAATTTTTTGTTGTACCTCATTCCCATCTGGACAGAGAATGGTATAGGACTTTTCAGGAGAACCGGGTAAAGCTGGTCCGGTTTATGGATGATTTGCTGGATGTAATGGACGAAGATCCGGAATATACCTTTTACAGTCTTGATGCACAGACTAGTTTTATCGATGATTATTTTGATGTGAAGCCTGAAAATCTGGAGCGCTTTAGAAAGCATGTTGTCTCCGGAAGACTGCCCATCGGTCCCTGGTATGTACAGCCGGACGAGCATTTGCCTACAGCCGAAGGAATTATAAGAAATCTGCTTATCAGCAAGAAGATATCGGATCGTTTCGGAGACTACAATCGTGTAGGCTATGTGCCGGATTCCTTTGGCCAGTCTTCCTGCTTTCCTGCTCTGCTGAAGGGCTTCGGCGTGGACAGCGCTGTGATCTACCGCGGATTGGCCGAGGAAGATTCCCGGTACAATGATTTTGTCTGGGAGGGCCTGGACGGGAGCCGGCTGGTTGCCAACTGGATGCCGGTCGGATATGGGAACGCCATGTATTTAAGCGAGGATGAGATCAACAATATCAAAGTAGTAGAAGAAAATATCGAACTCCTTGAAAAGAGAAGCGTCAGTGAGAATTACCTGCTGATGTGCGGTTCGGATCAAAGCTTTGTGAAGAAGTTTCTGCCTGAGGCGGTGAAAAAGCTGAATGAATATTACCAGGGGAAGGGAATGGATTATGAGTTTGTCCTGGCAACTCCTCAGCACTATATTGATGCCATTCGGGAGTATACGGATCAGATGGATGTGGTCAGGGGAGAGCTGCGCAAAGGAAAGAGAAGCAGGACCCACAACAGCATCGGGGCGACACGAATGGATATCAAAAAGAAAAACTTCGAGGTGGAAAACAAATATCTAAAGGTATTGGAGCCGCTGTCGGCCATGTGCGAGCTGTTTGGGATGGAGCAGGACGTGGAGCTTATTGACCGGGGCTGGAAGTATATTGTGGAGAATCATGCTCATGACAGCATTTGCTGCTGCTGTACGGATGCGATTCATCGGGAAATTATCAGCCGTATGGTGTATGCACAGCAGCTGGCCGACTATTTGATCAGGGAAAAACTGGAAGGTCTTCATGAGAGGATTTGCTACGCCGCCGGAAAGGGACGTCCCATTCTTCTGTTTTCCTCCTGCGTGGCGCCCAGAGAACAGCTGGCAGAGACGGAGGTCTATGTAAAGGATGAGGATTTCGCTATTTTTGATTCTTTGGGCAGAGAAATAGAGTATGAAGTTCTCTCTACGGAAATGTTTAATCTGAAGGATACCAAGGTTTCCTTTACGCCCATTCCGGATGACATTTATTACAAGAAGCATATTCGCCTGCTGTGCAGTACATCCGGCTATGGCTATACTACTCTGTATGTCCGGGAGGGCTGCAGGGCAGAACGGCAGAGAGAATCTATGTTGGTGAACAATGGGCTGAATAATGGTCTGAACAATGGGCGCATCGCTGTCTGGGCAGAGGAGGACGGCACACTTACGATCACGGATGCAGAAACAGGGAGGGTATACCGAAATCAGCATGTGCTGGTTGATGATGGAAATGCCGGCGATGAGTACGATTACTCGCCGTCCTTTAACGACTATGCTGTGACATCCAGGCAGGCGCTGAAGGAAGCAAAGGTAATAGAGGACACTCCCCTAAAGGCAAGCATGGAGTACCACTATTTGCTGAGAGTCCCGGAGACGACTGACAATGAGAAACGCAGCGATACGCTCTGCGATCTCCATGTTTTCACCACCGTGACGCTGCACAAAAACGAAAAAATGGTGCATTTTAAGACGACCATTCATAATCAGGCTAAAAATCACAGGATTCAAGTTCATTTTGACGGAGAAAAGCGGTTTGAGGAGAATTTTGCGGATATCCAGCTGGGCGAGATCGAGAGAGAGAATGAATTCGCTCTTACGCAGGCCAGTGAAAACGGCTGGCATGAACGATATTATCCGGTATTTAACAATCACAAGTACAGCGGGCTGAAGGATGAAGAGGGGAAAGGCTTTATCGTATTGAATAAAGGTCTTCCTCAGTATGAAATCTATCAGCAGGAGACCACCCATCTGGCCTTGACGCTGCTAAGCTGTGTGGGTTATATGGGAAACGTGGGACTGAAATACCGCCCGGGCAGGCGCAGCGGCTCTACGGATGCCACACCGGAGTCTCAGATGATCGGGGCTTTTACCTGCGAGTATGCCTTTATGCCGATCGACGGAGATACGGACTATGTGCAGATGGCGGAGAGCTATATTAACCCGATCAGGGCATTTTCCTTCCCGGAGTACGACTGCGATGGAAATTTGCCGGATTCGCTGACTCTTATTCAGTCGTCGGACGGCCTGCTTGTGAGCGCGCTCAAAGGGGCGGTGGATAAGAACGGCCATATTCTGCGGGTGCTCAATCCCTATCCTTACGCGAAAGAAAATGTCTCCGTGCAGGTAAACCGGCATCTGTATAAAGCGATCACGCCGGTAGATCTGGCAGAGCGTGAACAGAGCTGCGAGGGGGTAAAGGTAAAGAAATTAAACAATCCCGACGGTTCTGCAAAAGCCGTGATGAGCGGCCAGATCAAGATTGCCAGGATAAACCGCAATGCGCTTTTGTCTTTCAGACTGACTTACTAGGAGGAAAACATGCAGTACAGTGCAAAAAAATGGAAAGAAGAGCTCTTGGGGACGGAGCAAAAGGCATTGGCTATTCTGTCTTTTCCGGCCATTCAGCTTTTAAATATCGACGTCAATGACCTGATTTCCGATAGCTGTGTTCAAGCAAAAGCCATGAAGCTGATCGGTGACTGCCTGCCGGAGCAGGCAGCGCTGGTCAGTATGATGGATTTGTCTTTGGAGGCGGGAGCCTTTGGCGCACAGATCCAGTATTCCGCCCATGAGGTGCCGACGGTCAGGGGATGTCTGGTTCACAGTCGGGAGGAAGCGGAAAATCTGGCAATTCCCGCCGTTCGAGATGGCCGCTGCGGGATTTATCTAGATGCAATAGCAGCTCTGATGAAGACGGATCCGGATCGACCGGTATTTGCGGGAGTGATTGGTCCCTTTTCTCTGGCGGGACGGCTCATGGACGTCAGCGAGATTATGATTCAGTGCATGATGGAGCCGGAATATGTACAAATTATATTGAGAAAGGCGACGGATTTTCTGAAGACATATATCAATGCCTACAAGGCTGCCGGCGCCAACGGCGTCATCATGGCGGAGCCTCTGGCAGGCCTTTTATCTCCCGCATGGCTGAAGGAGTTTTCCAGCGACTATATTCGTGAGATAACGGATGAACTGCAGGACGACAGCTTTTCGATTATCTATCATAACTGCGGTCCCAATACAGTTTTGTCCATCGAAGAGATATTATCGACAAATTGTGCGGCCTATCATTTTGGAAATGCCGTTAGACTGCAGGATATCCTGGAAAAAGTAGATTCGGACGTTATTGTCATGGGAAATCTTGATCCGGTAAAGTATTTTAAAAACGGCACGGCAGAGGAAATGGCAGAGGCGGTCAGACAGCTGTGCGGCGAGTGCGGGAGATATCCCAATTTCGTTATATCCAGCGGATGCGACATTCCTCCTATGTCCAATTGGGACAACATCAAACAATTTTTTGCCAGCGTAAAGGAATTCAATGAAAGGAAATGAGGGGAGCCATGATTGACGCAAAGAAGTTTCCGCAAGCAAAATCACTTCCGTTGAGCAGGGAAGAGATAATAAGTCTCATCAAAGGAACCGGTGTGAGGAGGCCTGCCGTATCTTTCGGCAACTGGCTGCACATAGATGAACTGGGGAAGGAAAAGCAGCCGGTGCTTCGTCAGCTGCTGAGGGAATATCCGGAAGATATGCAGGTGTTCTACATCAAAAAGCCTTCGATATTTGGAGAGCCGGGGGACAAGTACACGTGGTGCGACGTACCCGGCGCAGACCCTTCCATCGGAAGAGTGAAAAGTGTGGGAGTGGATGAGGCGACGGCGATTAGCTGGGATGTATTCGATCAGATTTCGGAGGATACGCCGGACGGCGATGAGCCGACCATGTATTGTAATGCCCCCGAGGAGGACGGACGTTTTCGCCTGGCCTGGTTTTCCGGGGGGATGTGGACATGGCTCTGGAATTACCGGGGAATGAATAATGCGATGATGGATCTGTATATGGATCCGGAACATGTGCATAAGGTCAGCCGAAAGGTGACGAATTTCTTTAAGAAGGCGACTGTCCGGGGGGTAAAGGAGGACGGGATCGATGCCATCGGGTTTGGCGATGATCTGGGCATGCAGAAAGGACCCTTTATGTCACCGGAAATGTTCCGGGAATTCTACTTCCCCTATTATAAAGAGCTCTGCGATTTGGCCCATAGTCTGGGACTCTATGTTTTCATGCACTGCTGCGGCGATGCAAAGCTCCTGATTCCTCAGTTAATCGAGGCCGGCATTGACGTGCTGCACCCCATTCAAAAATATGCCATGGACGCGGCGGAGATCGTAAGTGAATTCGGCAGCGATCTGGCCTTCTGGGCTGGGATTGATCTGCAGAGAGTGCTGCCCTTTGGAACTGTGGAGGAGGTAAAGAAGGAGACGAGAGATTTCGTTGATATTTTCTACCAGCCGGGTAAAGGCAAAGTGCTTTTTACGGCCAGCAACCGCGTGGAGGATAATGTTCCTGTTGAAAATCTGGTGGCCTTTGTGGAAGAGGCTCATCGATATGGAGAGTATGTGGGGAAACATGATCAGAAAAATGCAGAGGAAGGGATCGTATCATGAATGAAAATATTGCGCAGATCAGAGAATTGCTGATAAAGGGAAAAATGAATGAGATCAACGCGCTGGTTAAAGAAGAGCTGGAAAAAGGAACGGCGGCCGAAGTCATTTTAAATGACGGACTGTTGGCCGGGATGGATGATATCGCCAGAAAGTGGGCGGAGGGGACAGCCTTTATTCCGGAGGTTCTCATCGGCGCTCGCTGTATGAATATGGCCATAGATATTCTGGAGCCCCATCTGGTAAAAACGGAAGATTCCAGCAGAGGAACGGTGGTCATGGGAACGGTGCAGGGAGATCTGCATGATATAGGGAAAAATCTGTGCATTCTTATGATGAAGGCAAAATCCTTCAACGTAATTGACCTGGGCGTGGATGTAAGCGCGGAAAAGTTTGTCGAAGCGGTAAAGCAATACGAGCCGATGGTACTCTGTCTGTCCAGCCTTCTTACGACTACCATGGGAAATATGAAAGTCGTGATCGACGCGCTGAAAGAGGCGGGGATTCGCGGCAAAGTGAAGGTGGCGGTGGGAGGAGCGCCTGTCACGCAGGACTTTGCGGACGAGATTGGGGCCGACCTCTATACGGAAGACGCCGTACAGCTGGCTGACGCATTGGTTGCGTATTGCGGGTAACAGATCGTGCCGAAATATTATCATGCCAAAAAGGGAGAAGATCTGCTGACGTGCGGCGCCTCAGTCGATGCCTCCTGCGGGGGAAAGCAAACCTGCGGAAAATGCAGGATAAAGCTTATATCCGGTTTTTTGCCGATTGGCAGGACAGAGGAGCAAAAGCTGACGGCTGAAGAAAGAAGGGCAGGAGTACGGCTGGCCTGCTGCCATCGAAGATGCGAGGAGGACTGTGTTTTTGCGGTGGTGGATGAGGCAGAGACATTTCAAATCAGCGGAAGCAGAGATGTCTGTTTTTCTGCCCATGGGGAAAAAGGATACGCTCTGGCAGCGGATTTGGGAACCACCACCGTGGTAATGGAGCTTATTGATCTGGAAAAGGGCAAAATTTTAAAAGAGTATACTTTCACCAATCCGCAGAAAAGCTTTGGCGCCGATGTGATTACAAGAGTTTCCTGGATTCAGCGGACAGGAGTGAGAGAGCTGCAGAGAGTCCTGCTGGATAAAATGAAGGATATCGTGCAGTCGATTCCGCATCCCATTAAAAGAATGACGGTCTGCGGCAATCCGGTTATGACGCACATTTTTATGGGCGTAGACCCGGCTCCCCTTGCCATGGCGCCGTTTGCTTGCCCCGTAAAAGAATACACGGAAATTTCTTTGGATGGATTCCCCTTTCCTGTTCAGGTGCTGCCTCCCATCAGCGCATATGTGGGAAGCGATATTGTAATGGGCATATATGATGTGCGGCAGATCCAGAAAGACCTTTCGCTTCTTCTTGACCTGGGCACCAATGGAGAAATGGTTCTCTGTAAGGATGGCCGTCTCTATTGCACCAGCGCTGCCTGCGGTCCCGCTTTTGAGGGAGGAAATATGAGCTGCGGTCAGGGAGCGGCAGCCGGCGCCATCGATGAGTTCTTTTATAATGACGGTATATGGAATTATCATACGATTCAGGAAAAAGAAGCGACAGGTATTTGCGGCAGCGGGTATATGTCGCTGCTGGCACTGGCGGTGAAACACGGATTTATTGATGCCGGCGGATATATGGAAAAGGAGCTGATTTTTCATCCCAGGGCTAAATTATCGCAGAGGGATGTCCGGGAATTTCAGCTGGCAAAATCGGCGATTGCAGCGGCGCTTGTCTGCTTGTGCAGGTTCCGAGAAACTGCATTTGAAGAAATTCGGGTTTTGTATCTTGCAGGCGGTTTCGGGGCCGGCGTGAAACTGCAGAATCTGTTTGATCTGGGCATCCTCCCCGTTTACCTGCGAGATAAAGTAAAAGTGATCGGAAACAGCGCCGTCCATGGATGCGTAAGTTATGCCATCAATCAGGACAGAGACGTACTGGAAACGATTATCGGGCGAAGTCAAAGCCTTCTTTTGGCCAATAATCGGATTTTCAGCGAACAATTTATGGCAAATATGATGTTTGTACAAAACGATGGGAAGTAAACCTTGATGGTACCAGGGCTAAAAGTTCAAAATGCCCAGTGATTTTTCTGCCTGTCATATTTAGATGGAATTTGTACTGCAGATGACAAAATTATCCGGCATCTCTAGAAGCGAGGGAAAATTGTTTACATAGACTTTGTCAAATTGGCTGACATTGCTCCAGGTGCAAAGTCCCCGGATATTAAATTTTGTGTCGTCGATCAGCAGATAATTCTGCGCGGAGCGCTTCATGACGGCGGATTTGACGGCGCCCAGAGAAAAGTCGAAGATGTAGACTTCGCCGTTTTCCAGATTGACTCCATTGGTGCTCAGATATGCCTGATCGAAGTTAAATTTCTGGAGCATTTCAATGGTCATCGATCCCATGTTCGTATTTAATTTGGGAAAGAATTCTCCGCCCAGTAAATAGATATTGCCGATAAAGTCGGGCGGCAGCTTCTGCAGCAAATAAGGGCTGGCAGTCACCAGCGTCAGCTGCCGGTTTGCCAGATGAGGAAGCAGGTAGGCAGGAGTGGTGCCTGAATCGATGAAAAGGCAATCGCCGTCATGGATATTTAAAGCAGCCTCATTGCATACCTGTCTCTTCTCATCCGTCTGCAGAAATTCTTTTTCGTTGACGGAGACTTCGCTGAAGCCTGACAGAGTGACCGCCATGTTTTTCAGACTGGCTCCGCCGCGCTCACGCTTGATCAATCCCTGATTTTCCAGCTCGATCAGATCACGGTTTACCGTGGACTTGGACACATGAAGGTCGCGCATCAGTTCCGAGATGCTGACGAAGGATTTGGTGTGGATTAGATTCATGATGTAATAGAGCCTCTCCTGAGAAATCATGGGATACCTCCTGAGAAATGTTTTCCGTTTAACAAAATATTGAAGTATCTTTAGAATAACAAAGAGTCGGATTCCTGTCAAGAAAGCCGGCTCTTTTGGCGATGATGCAGGACTGCTCTCGGGTCTTAGCCGCCGATATAGGCGGCAAGACCCAGGCTCCGGGCGTACTCGGCATAGGGCTTTAACTCCTGCTCGGTCAGCATTTTTTCTTCGGCAAAGCTATAGGGACGGTCCAGCTGTTCATATTTGCCTTTGCCCAGGGTATGGAAGGGCAGATAGTGAATTTCCGGAATGTCCAGAGCTTTTGCCAGCTGTGCCATGCGCTGCAGGGTTTCCCTGTCGTAATTGAACCCGGGGATAACGGGAGTGCGAAGAACTACTCTGCCGGGATCCCTATCGCAGAGAAAACGCAGATTTTCCATGATTTGAGGCAGGTTTCCCCCGGTTGACCGGCGCAGGATATTTTCGTCGGTATGCTTCATGTCGTACAAAAAGCAATCGATATAGGGGCTTGCGGCCTTAAACTGGGAGAGAGCAGCCTGACCGCAGGTTTCCAGGCAAACGTGATACCCATACTTTTTTAATACCTGTACCAGCGGCATAAGACCGGAAAACTGGAAAAAGGGTTCTCCGCCGGAGATGGTGATCCCTCCGCCGCTCTCTTCATAATATGGGTCGTCTCGTCTCAGGATAGAGAGAATTTCCCCTATGGACATGCGATGGCTGGAAAAACGAATGGCCTCGTTCGGGCAATTTTTTTCACAGGTCATGCAGCCCGCACAGCGGCTGCGGTCGATGCAGAAGGACATCTCTTTGACTTTGATGGCCTCTCTGGGACAAAAAGCGGCACACAAACCGCAGAAGACGCAGCTTTTGTTCTGGTGCATGAGCATCGGAGCCGCCTGCTGGGACTCCGGGTTCGCGCACCAGGGACAGCGCAGGGGACAGCCCTGCAGGAAGATGACGCTGCGGATACCCGGGCCATCGTGGATGGCAAAACGCTCAATTTCCATGACCTGGAGAGTGATATCCAGGGCCGTATTTTCTGACATGGCAAACCTCTCCTTATCTGCATCTTATTCATCGTACAGCATCCGGCTCAGCAGTTCGTCCTGCACATCCCGCTCCAGATTGACAAACACGGCGCTGAATCCGCTGACCCGCACGATCAGGTGAGGATAGTTTTCCGGATGCTTCTGTGCATCCTCCAGGACGCCGCGATCTACCACGGTGACCATCAGATGGCAGCCGCCGTTCTTAAAATAAGTGCGAAACAGAGCCTTGATTTTCTCACGGTTTCCGTTGAACATTTTGGGCGTAAATTTGATGTTTTGCACCGATCCTCCGTGATACTTTGCATCGAAGCGGCGCAGGGAGTTGAGCATGGCGGTGGGGCCGCTTTTGTCTGCTCCTCCCTGAGGATTGTTGGCCGGATTCATATACATGCCCGACAGGCGGCCGTCCAGGGAGGCGGAAGTCTGCCGTCCCCATTCCGTGTTGGTTTGATTATTGCTGATGACAATCAGGTAATACTGCATTCCCTTTTGGATGCCGCGATCGCGGATTCCGCCAGCCACATAAAGGTACAGATCGTTGGCCAGGGAATCCACCGCCTCGATATCGTTGCCATATTTGCCGCAGGCAAGAAGATCGCGGCGGATGGCCTCGCAGCCTTCAAAATTGCGATTTGCGGCCTCTGTAAGCGCGGAAAGCCGGTATTTGTGCTGGTCGAAAACCAGAGTTTTGATGGCATAGAGGGAGTCGGAGGCATTGATGTTGCCATAAGTCTCATTGGTGCCGCCCAGATAACGGACACCGCCGTCCAGCAGTGCCCTGCCTCTTTCGATGCAGTCGTCCATCAGAAGGCTGGCAAACAGGAAGGACACATGCTTATTCATCAGCTCATAGCTGTAATATTGGGCATCGGCGGATAAATCAAAATAATAGTCCAGCAGTTCCTTGTATTTGGCGTAAAAATCTTCAAAGGTCTCAAAAGAGTCTGCCGGCGGCAGTTTAACCGGACCGGCCTTGTACTTGCCGTCAAAGGGATCGATTCCCTCATTGAGCGCAATGTTTAGAAGCTTCAGCAGATTGATCAGGGTGTTGGGCGTGCCCACGCTCTGCCCCTGGATGACAAATTCGCCGCAGCCAAAAGGTACGTATTGCTCGGCGGCCTCCCGGTCTATCCGCATACCGTACATGACGGCGGGGACATTTACCTCATCATTGTAGAGGGTGGGATAAGTGGCGCCGTCTCCCAGACTGTCCAATGCCGCATCGATGATATCCTTCGGCGTGTCTTTGGTAAGACGCAGAGTGAACTGCGGCTCTACATATTTGCACTCACGGGTGACCTCGATGGCGAGGCGGGCAAATTCATCGGCTTCTTTGGGATGCCTGCGCCCGTAACCGCCGACGATAATGCGTCCGTTGACGGTGGTGCGCCGATTTTCAATGAGATTCCACAGAGACTTTAGGTATGCTTTTGCTTCGTCACGGGTAATTCGCCCGGCCTCAATGTCCTGCACCATGTACGGCCCCAAAACATCATCCAGGCGGCCATAGTTGATGCACCCGGCGAGGAGGGCGTACAGCCAGACCAGCTGGAGGGCCTGATGAAAGGTCCTGGGCGGTTCGGTGCGAATGACGGAGAGACTGGAGACAATGAGCTTCAGCTGCTCTTTGCGTTCATCATCGGCATTGGCCTGGGCTTTCTGGGCCATGCCGCTTAGGTAGTCCGTTACGGTCTGGAACAGCTGGAGAGCTTCCAGGGAGGCCTTCAGATACTTGTTGTCGGGCTGAGAAGAAAGCTTATCTTGGATTTTTTGGGAAAGGCCGCGGATACCGTATTGACAGAGCCAGTCGTAATGCAGCATCATTCCTGACAGGCGGGCTGTGGCCATCAGAGGATAGCGGCAGTCGATAAAGCGCCCGATGGTGTTCTCGGTGAGAACCTTTTTGCAATAAAGGGCTTTGATATCGTGGCTGCACCAGTAATCATACAGAACGTCCACGCGCCGTTTGTCTTCTTCGCTGGTGAATTGCTCCTGGAGCTTTCGCAGCTTGTCAAAGACACAGTAGTGCCCTACACCGCCCAGAGAGGTCACGCAGCCGAAGCCGATGGGCAAAAAGTCCAGTCGGCCTATGATACGGTCCTGGGGCTCGATGGAGCGGAAAAGACGAGGAAAAATAACTTTCAGGCAGTTGATTTCACGCTCTTCCCGGGACAGACCCAGTGAGGCTTTATGGACCCGGGTATATTCTTCCATGATTTCCAGCTGCTCATGGATGCTTTTCTCGCAGGGCAGTTTAATGCTGACTTCTACATTTTGTGTGCCGTCAACAAGAGATTTTGTCATGGCTATATCCTCCTTGACAACAGATTATAGGAATGGTTCTTTTCTACTTAGATCATAGCACCGGTGCCGGGAGATGTCAACACAAAACGATTCATAATAATTCAATTTAATTCTTTTTAATTCATTTTGCTTTTCTCACGGGCAGAACGGCAGGGATTTCATTTTTGTGGTGTTCATTTGCCGCCGTTTGTGTTATATTACCAGTTAGAAGGAATGAGGAGTGATCACAATGGATGAACAAAGAAAACTGACGGAGGCCCTGGAGGCCCTTATGGATCTGGCGGCAGCCTCCGACGGTACCCTTACGAAAGCGCAGGTCAGGGAGGCCTGCGGTGATTTGGGCTTGACTGAGGAGCAGTTTGATCTGGTCTGCGCCTATCTCGAGTCAAAAAAGGTAAAAATCCAGGACTTTGCGGCGCCGAAAAAGAGCCGGGAGCTGTTTGAAGAACGGGAGACAGACCTGGACAAGCCGGGCAGGAAGGCAGCAAAAGACGGCAAGGAATCGGCCTACTATCGGATGTATCTGGATGAATTGAAGAAGATCAGAGCCTATCAGGACGAAGAGGAGGCGGCTTTGGTTGAAGCTATGCTTTCCGGGGATCCGCAGGCCAAGGAACGTCTGATCGAGGGCAATCTGGCCCGTGTCGTCCGCATGAGCGAGGAATACCTTAACCAGGGGGTTTTAGCGGCTGATCTGGTCCAGGAGGGCAATATGGCTCTGGTGATGGCCATGGAGACTTATGACCGGCAGAAAAATTTCCGTCTGCATATTTTGGAAGAGATTGAGAGAGCCATGGTGGAGGCCATCCGTGAACAGACAGGAGCGGATGATGTCGGGCTGCATCTGGCGTCGGATGCCAATGCGCTGATGAAGGCTACAGAGGAACTGGCGGAGGAACTCGACCGCGAGGCCACAGCGGAGGAGCTGGCGGCCTATCTCCATTTCAGCCGGGATAAGGTCGAGTCTCTGGTCAAGATGTCCCTGGACGCCATGAACATGTACGAGAGCTGAAGAGCGGATAGCAATGATGGACTGAGATGAAAATGCAGGTTATGCACAGAAAAAATACAGTTGATGGAGGAAAAGGATGAGCGTTAAGAGAATCTATGTGGAAAAGCTGCCCCCTTATGCGGTGCGCGCAAAGGAACTGCTGGAGGAGATTCGGAATTATCTGGAAATCGGTACGGTAGAGAACGTGCGGGTGCTGATCCGCTATGACATGGAAAATCTGTCGGAGGAGACCTACAGGAGAGCTAAGAACACCATATTCTCCGAGCCTCCGGTGGATCGGGTTTATGAGGACTCTTTCCCGTCAGAGGAGGGGGAGCAGGCCTTCTCCGTGGAATATCTGCCGGGACAGTTTGACCAGAGAGCGGATTCCGCTGAACAGTGCGTGCGCCTGCTGGCGCCGGGGGAGGAGCCGGTCATCCGTACGGCCACCACTTATGTGATCTGCGGTGAGATAAACGATGAACAGCTTGCCGCTGTCAAAGGGCTGTGCATCAATCCGGTGGATTCGCGGGAGGCATCCCCGGAGATTCCGCAGACGCTGGTGTCGGAGTACCCCGAGCCCGAGGACGTGAAGACTTTTGATGGTTTTATCGCCATGGATGAAGCAGGGCTTCGCGCTCTTTATGACAGTCTGGGACTGGCTATGACCTTCCGCGACTTCCTCCATATCCGCAATTACTTTGAAAAAGAAGAGAAGAGAAACCCTACCGTGACGGAGATTCGCGTGCTGGACACCTACTGGTCCGACCACTGCCGTCATACTACCTTCCAGACCGAACTGAAGAATGTAACTTTTACCGACGGCGATTACCGGGCTCCCATCGAGGAGACTTACCGGGAGTATATAAAAACCAGAGAAGAGATCTTTGCCGGCAGACCGGACAAGTATGTAAGCCTGATGGATTTAGCGCTCATCGCCATGCGCAAGCTGAAAAAGGAAGGAAAACTCACCGACCAGGAGGAGTCCGACGAGATCAATGCCTGCAGCATTGTTGTGCCCGTGGAGGTGGATGGCAGGACTGAGGAGTGGCTGGTCAATTTCAAGAATGAGACACATAACCATCCCACGGAGATCGAGCCCTTTGGCGGTGCGGCCACCTGCCTGGGCGGAGCCATCCGCGACCCTCTGTCAGGGCGCACCTATGTGTATCAGGCCATGCGCGTCACCGGAGCCGCTGATCCCACCGTACCGGTATCGGCGACGTTAAAGGGTAAGCTTCCCCAGAAAAAGCTGGTCACCGAGGCAGCCCAGGGCTACAGTTCCTACGGCAATCAGATCGGCCTGGCCACCGGCTATGTGAAGGAGATCTATCACCCTGGCTATGTGGCTAAGAGGATGGAGATCGGCGCGGTCATGGGAGCGGCCCCCAGACGGGCGGTGATTCGTGAGACCTCCGATCCCGGCGATGTGATCATCCTGCTTGGCGGACGCACCGGCCGCGACGGACTGGGCGGAGCCACCGGCTCCTCCAAGGTGCACACAGAGGCCTCTATCGAGACTTGCGGCGCCGAGGTACAGAAGGGCAACGCGCCCACGGAGCGCAAGCTCCAGAGACTGTTCCGCCGGGAGGAGGTCAGCCGTCTGATCAAAAAGTGCAATGATTTCGGCGCGGGCGGCGTGTCTGTGGCTATCGGCGAGCTGGCCGACGGTCTCCGGGTGGATCTCGACAAGGTGCCTAAGAAATATGCGGGCCTGGACGGGACAGAGATCGCTATTTCCGAGTCTCAGGAGAGAATGGCCGTGGTGGTGAGCCCTGCCGATGTAGACGCCTTCCTGGCCTATGCGGCTGAGGAGAATCTGGAGGCCACGCCCGTAGCGGTGGTTACGGAGGAGCCTAGACTGGTGCTGAACTGGAGAGGCAAACCGGTGGTGGATATAAGCCGCGCTTTCCTGGATACCAACGGGGCTCACCAGGAGACCGACGTGACGGTGGTAGTACCGGACAAAGAGGGCAATCCCTTCCGCCAGGCACAGGAAAGCGGAGAGAAGCTTACGGGCATGGAGCTCAGAGAAGCCTGGCTGAAAAACCTGGGAGATCTGAATGTCTGCTCGCAGAAAGGGCTGGTGGAGATGTTCGACGGCTCCATCGGAGCGGGCAGTGTCCTGATGCCCTACGGCGGGCGCTATCAGCTGACGGAGACCCAGGCTATGGTGGCAAAGCTGCCGGTGGCGAAAGGCAAGTGCGATACCGTGACGATGATGAGCTATGGCTTTGATCCCTATCTCTCGTCCTGGAGCCCTTATCATGGGGCTATCTACGCGGTGCTCTCCTCGGTGGCCAAGATCGTGGCTGCCGGCGGTGATATGAGAAAGATTCATTTTACCTTCCAGGAATATTTTGAGCGGATGACGGAGGATGCCCGCCGCTGGGGCGAGCCCTTCAAGGCGCTTTTGGGCGCATTCCGGGCTCAGATGGAGCTGGGATTGGCCAGCATCGGCGGCAAGGACAGTATGTCCGGCAGCTTCAACGAGCTGAATGTGCCGCCTACACTGGTGTCCTTTGCCGTGGATGTGGCCAAGGAGAAGGATATCATCACGCCGGAGCTTAAGAAGGCGGGAAGCCGTCTGGTGCTCTTTACCGTTCCCCGGGATGAGTATGATGTGCCGGTGATTGGCAAAGCCATGGAAATTTATGACGGCCTCCATCGTGCGATCGGCAAGGGGGATATTTTATCTGCCTATGTCTGCGAGGGCAGAGGCATATCCGAGAGCATCAGCAAGATGGCCTTCGGCAATTATCTGGGTGCAGATCTTTCGCAGGAGGCTATGCCGTATCTGTTTGCGCCTGGCTGGGGCAATATCGTGGCCGAGGCGGCGGAGGGCGCCGAAATCGGTCTGCCTCACATCGAGATCGGAAAGGTGACGGCAAAGCCCGCCATTACCTGTGCCGGGATGGAGCTGTCCCTGGATGAAATGCTTAGAGCCTGGAAGGCTCCTTTGGAGAAAGTTTTCCCCACCGAGTCCGGCGCACAGAAGGGCGAGGCCAGCGAGAGGATTTACCAGGCGAAAGATGTCCGGGTGTGCAGGCTGAAGGCGGCTAAGCCCCAGGTATTTATTCCGGTGTTTCCCGGCACCAACTGTGAATACGACAGCGCCAGGGCTTTTGAGCGGGCGGGCGCCTCGGTGGTCACGAAGGTTTTCCGCAACCTGACGGCTTCTGATATCGAAGAGTCGGTGCGGGAGTACGCGGCGGAGATCGGCAGATCGCAGATCATCATGTTCCCCGGCGGCTTTTCGGCCGGAGATGAGCCCGAGGGAA
The DNA here is from genome assembly GCA_944380185.1 of uncultured Lachnospiraceae bacterium. Lineage (GTDB taxonomy): Bacteria > Bacillota > Clostridia > Lachnospirales > Lachnospiraceae > RGIG7193. The sequence continues at coordinate 17,237 of CALWGV010000106.1, read as the reverse complement.
GCGCCAAGTTTTTTGCCACGGTGTTCCGCAATGAGCTTATTGCCGAGGCGGTGGAAAGGCTTCTGCACGATCGGGACGGTCTGATGCTCGGCATCTGCAACGGCTTCCAGGCGCTGATCAAGCTGGGACTGGTGCCCTATGGGAAAATCTGCGAGCAAAAGGAAGATTCTCCCACGCTGACGATGAATACGATCGGCCGTCACGTGTCAAAAATGGTATATACGAAGGTGGTGTCCAACCTGTCGCCCTGGCTGGCCGGAGCAAGACTGGGCGGCGTCTATTGCAATCCCGCTTCTCACGGCGAGGGACGTTTCGTGGCGGACGCCGGCTGGATTTCCCGTCTGGCGGCGGCCGGACAGATCGCCACGCAGTACGTGGATGCGGACGGCAATCTGACGATGGATGAAGAATGGAACGTAAATGGTTCCTTTGACGCCATCGAAGGAATTACCAGTCCGGATGGAAGGATACTCGGCAAAATGGCTCACAGCGAGCGCCGCGGCGACGGCGTGGCCATCAACATCTATGGAGAGCAGGACATGAAGATTTTCGAGTCCGGCGTCAGATACTTTCAGTAAGGCTTAATGCAAGGAGGTGCCCTATGCCTGCTATTTACGCACATGATACATTTGGAAGAATCGTCTACAAGGAGCTGGAGGGGGACATTCACTGGATGGTCCACAAGTACCAGGAGTATTTTCGCATCGGTCTGCAGGGACCGGATTTCCTGTTTTTCTACCATCCGCTGAAGAAAAATCCTGTGCGGGAGTACGGGACCCGTCTCCACGAGGAGGCAGCCACAGGCTTTTTTGAGCGGGCCAGGGAAATCATTGCGGATCGGGGAAAGGATACGCCCCATTGTGCCTATATTCTGGGGATGATCTGCCATTTTATGCTGGACAGCGAGTGCCATGGCTACGTGGAGGAGATGGTGGAGGAGACCGGCATCAGCCACAATGAGATCGAGACGGAATTTGACCGCAGCCTTCTGCTTCGGGCAAAGCAGAATCCGGCGGAATTTCTGGTGGGAAAGGTGATTCCCACCGATGAGGGCGTGGCCTGGGTCATGAGTGAATTTTACGAAGGTCTGTCGCCTCATCAGGTGCGGCAGTGCCTGAAATCCATGCGCCGCACGAAGAACCTCCTCCATGTGGACAATAAAAAGAAGGAGAAGGTGCTCACCGGCGTGATGAAGGCGGTCAGGCAGTATGACAACTACGGCGGCATCGTCATGGGTCTTACGCCCAACGAGGCCTGCCGCCCCATCAACCGGGAGCTTTTTGCCCGCTACAAGGCGGCTATTCAGCCCACGGTTACGATGATCTATAAATACTATCAGGCCATCGACAGCGGTGAGCCTTTGTCGGCCCGCTTTGAGCGCAATTACGAATAAACGGCGAGATTTTACATGGATTTAACAAAAGAGGGGGAGCGGATTTACAAAGGAATGGTAAAAAGAAACGTGGGCTTTCGCCGGCCCGGATTAAGGCGGCGTATGGCCGCGGTTTTTTGGAGGAATAATGAAAGAGAAAAATAAATTGACCCGTCTGGAAAAGCAATGGATTTTGTATGACGTGGGAAACTCGGCTTTTACGCTTCTTGTCTCGACCCTGCTTCCCATTTATTTCAATTCCCTGGCGGAGAGCGGAGGCGTGTCCTCCACCGATTATCTTGCTTACTGGGGTTATGCGGCTTCCATATCCACGCTGATTGTGGCCTGCCTGGGGCCGGTCTTCGGCACCCTGGCCGATACCGGCGGATATAAAAAGCCGATCTTTACAGCCTTTCTGATGATCGGCGTCATCGGCTGCGCGGCGCTGTCGGTGCCCTCCTACTGGCTGGCTTTTCTGATTATCTTTGTGATCGCCAAGGTGGGCTACAATGCGAGCCTGGTCTTCTATGATTCCATGCTCACCGACGTGACCACGCCGGAAAGGATGGACAATGTCTCCTCCCAGGGCTATGCCTGGGGCTACATCGGCAGTGTGATACCTTTTATTATCAGCCTGGTGCTGGTGCTCAATGCGGAGGGCTTCGGCCTGTCCATGACCACGGCCATGGCCATCGCCTTTTTGCTGACTGCCGTGTGGTGGCTGGGGATGACCATACCGCTGCTTAAAAACTATAAACAGGTCCATTTCGTGGAAAAAAAGAAAAATGCCGTGCGGGAGTCCTTTGTCAGACTGGGGCACAGTCTGCGGGATATCAGTCATCACAAGGGCCTGTTCGTTTTTCTGATCGCCTTCTTCCTCTATATTGACGGCGTGTACACGATTATTGAGATGGCGACGGCCTACGGCGAAGCATTGGGGCTGGACAGCACCATGCTTCTTCTGGCTCTGCTGCTGACCCAGTTTGTGGCCTTCCCCTTTGCCCTGATTTTCGGCAAGCTGGCAGGCAAGTATAAAAATTCCAAGCTGATCCGCATCTGCATCCTGGCATACGCGGCCATCGCCCTGTTTGCCATTCAGCTTGACAAGGCGTGGGAATTCTGGCTTCTGGCTGTCTGCGTGGGTATTTTTCAGGGAGGCATCCAGGCTCTGTCACGCTCCTATTTTGCCCAGATCATTCCGCCGGAAAAGGCGGGAGAGTTCTTTGGCCTGTTGGATATCTGCGGCAAAGGTGCTTCCTTTATGGGCACCGGTCTGGTATCAGTCGTGACGCAGGCCACCGGACATATGCAGCTGGGCGTTGCCATGATCTCCGTGCTGATTATCGCCGGTTACTTTGTGTTCCGCAAGGCGGCGAAGCTCAATGCTGATCTGGAGAAATAACCGGAAGACTGGGCGGAAAATTAACTGCAAAATAGCCTGCAGCTGACTTCACAGGCAGTGCGGCGGATATCACAGACAGCAAAAAGAGACCTTCCGGGTCTCTTTTTTGCTGCCTGTCATTCTTTTGTGCAGCAGACGGATGCCTCCTTCTTTCTTTCCCTCAGCTCTTTTTTGTAGGCCTTTCGCACCTCTCCGCAGACATTGTTTTCAAAGAGCAGCCCGGCGGCAAACCAGGCCGGAGCGTAGTCTAAGCGGATCAGCCCGTCGATGTTCAGCGGGGCTTCGCTGTAGTCCCAGGGGCACATCCCCAGACGGCGCAGCAGCCACCCGGTGGTGTATTCGGCGGCGAAGATCATGCACATATATACGCTTCCTCTGACCACAATGTTTCTTTTGCACAGAAATTTTCCCACAGGAGCCATGGCGGCGGCCATACCGTAGATGGGGAACATCCACAGGGATGTGTTGCCCATCATGCGCCGATCCCCGCTGCGGCGATAATTGCTCAGGCTGGTGGCGAAGAGCTCCATGGTCCAGCCGATCAGCCCGCATTTGATAAATTTGTTCTCCATAATAAGACAGTATGGCTTTGGATTGCCGCTTTTATGCAGCTGTGTTTTTGCTGTGGCCCATGACTATGCGCGGACATCAGCGACATGCCCTCACCGGCGGAAATGGTCAACTGGGATTTGTCGGAATTGCCACTTGAAATGCGGGAAGGAATTTATTACAATTGAAAAATAACAGTGCCGCTAATCAGAAGGAGGGCGCAGTGGATTTACAGAAGCTGAGAGAGCAGATTGACGAGGTGGACAGCCAGCTGGTGGAACTGTTTCAGAAGAGACAGCAGATCTGCCGGTCGGTGGCGGAGTACAAGATCGAAACAGGCAAGAAGGTCCTTGATCCGGAGAGAGAAAAGGAAAAACTGGCTCGGGCAGAAGCCATGGGGGCAGATGATTTCGAGCGCCAGGGTATCCATGATATGTTCCGGCAGCTGATGGCGGTGAGCCGCAAACTTCAATACCGGATTCTGGAGGAAAAGGGCAGAGGACTTAAATTACCCTTTGCCGAGATCGACAGCCTTCAAAAAAATGCCCGTGTGGTGTATCAGGGGGTGCCTGGCGCTTACAGCGAGCAGGCGGCCAGGAGCTTTTTTCCCGATGCGGCCGATCTTGCGCCGGTGCGCACCTGGGAAGACGCCATGAAGGCTATCAGTATCTGCGATGCCGATTATGCGGTGCTTCCCATCGAAAATTCTACCGCCGGGACGGTCAGCGGGGTTTATGATCTTCTGGCCTTTTATGACAACTATATCGTGGGAGAGGTCTGCCTGAAAGTGGAGCATGCTCTTTTGGGACTTCCGGGAGCCGGCCTTTCGGATATCCGGGTGGTTTATTCTCATCCCCAGGGGCTTATGCAGTGCACCCGTTTTTTAAACAGCCATCCTAACTGGCGCAGAGTCAGCCTGAACAATACGGCGCTGAGCGCCAAAAAGGTCCGGGACGACGGGGATATCAGTCAGGCGGCCATCGCCAGCGCGTCGGCGGCGAAGCTGTATGGACTTTCTATATTGCAGGAGAGAGTTAATTATAACGAGGTCAATACCACCCGCTTTATCGTGGTGGCCGGACAGAAGGTATTTACCAAGAATGCGGACAAGGTCAGCATCTGTTTTGAGCTGCCCCATGAGAGCGGCAGCCTGTATTCTATTTTGTCTCACTTTATATACAATGATCTGAATATGACCAAAATTGAGTCCTGCCCCATTGCCGGAAAGAACTGGGAGTATCGGTTCTTCGTGGACTTCGAAGGAAATTTGTCGGATACTGTCGTTATGGGAGCGCTGCGGGGAATCATGGAAGAAGTCAGTTACTTCAAAATCCTGGGAAATTACTGAAAATGAAGACGTTTGATGTCAGGAAGGCGGTGCCCGATGGCAAAACAAATCTGGAAGGCGGGAAACATGCTCTATCCGCTGCCGGTGGTCATGGTGACGGCGGCGGGAAGGGACGGGCGGTCCAATATCATTACAGTGGCCTGGACCGGGACGGTCTGCACCAATCCGCCGATGCTCTCCATATCGGTGAGGCCGGAGCGCTATTCCTATGAGCTTTTGCGGGAGACGGGAGAATTTGCGGTCAATCTGACTACGGAGAGATTGGCCTACGCCACGGATTTCTGCGGAGTGCGTTCCGGACGGGACGTGGACAAGTTTGCCGTGCTGGGGCTTACGCCGGAAAAGGCAGTCCATATCGGCGCGCCTCTGATCGGGGAGAGCCCGGTGAACATCGAGTGCCGGGTGACAGAGCGCCGCCCTTGCGGTTCCCATGATCTCTTTCTGGCGGAAGTGCTCTGTGTCCACGCCGATGAGGCATATATGGATGAGAAGGGCCGCTTTGATCTGGCAAAGGCCAAGCCTATCGTGTACGATCACGGCAGCTATTATGGCCTGGGGCGGGCCTTGGGAAGCTTCGGCTTCAGTGTAAAAAAGGCCGCCGATAAAAAAGGCAAAGACAAAACAGCGGCAAAGACAAGTAAAAAGCACAGACAGGGATGAGATAACAAGATTTCAGCCGCTTTTTCGCGGAGGAAAATATATTACCAGAGATACTAAGAAAAGAGGAGTTGTAAGAGATGAAGAAACTGGATCTACTGTATGAGGGCAAGGCCAAAAAGGTGTACCGCACCGATGACGAGGATGTTCTGATTGTGGACTATAAGGATGATGCCACAGCCTTCAACGGACTGAAGAAGGGTACCATTGTGGGCAAGGGCGTGATCAACAATCGGATGACCAACCGTGTCTTTCAGATGCTGGAGAAGGAGGGCATCCCCACTCACTATATCGAGGAGCTTTCCGACAGAGAGACAGCGGTAAAGAAGGTAGAGATCGTACCTCTTGAGGTGATCGTGCGCAACGTGGCTGCCGGCAGCTTTTCCAAAAAGCTGGGTATCGAGGAGGGCAGAAAGCTTCTGTGCCCCACCCTGGAATTCAGCTATAAGAATGACGATCTGGGCGATCCCTTTATCAACTCCTACTATGCTCTGGCTCTGGGATTGGCGACGCAGGAGGAAATCGATGCCATCACCAAGATGACCTTCAAGATCAACGAGGTGCTGAAGGCTTATTTTGCCGGTGCCGGCATTGAGCTGATTGATTTCAAGATCGAGTTTGGACGCTACCATGGACAGATCATTCTGGCCGACGAGATTTCCCCTGACACCTGCCGCCTGTGGGACATCAATACCCATGAGAAGCTGGACAAGGATCGCTTCCGCAGGGATATGGGCAATGTGGAGGATGCTTACAACGAGGTCTTCAACCGTCTGGGGCTGTGAATCCCGGCGGCCGGCATGAAGAGAGACGACAGATGAGAGATTTTTGTTTTGATACAGAGCTGGAAAACGACGGCCTCCATGAGGAATGCGGCGTTTTCGGCGCTTATGATTTTGATGGAAACGACGTGGCCCCGGCGATCTACTACGGACTCTTTGCTCTGCAGCACAGGGGACAGGAGAGCTGCGGCATCGCTGTCAGCGATACTGCCGGCCCTAAGGGGCGGGTGAGAACAGTAAAAGGGATGGGTCTGGTCCATGAGGTGTTCACCGAGGAGACATTTGCCTCCCTAGGCGGCGGCAACATCGGTGTGGGGCATGTGCGCTATTCCACTGCCGGCGGCAGCAGCCGGGAAAATGCCCAGCCTCTGGTGCTCAACTATATCAAGGGCACGCTGGCGCTGGCCCACAATGGAAACCTGGTCAATACGCCGCAGCTGCGCCGCGAACTGGAGCACGACGGCGCGATTTTCCAGACTACCATTGATTCGGAGGTTATTGCCTATCACATCGCCAGGGCACGGGTAAAGACGAAGACCGTGGAGGAGGCGGTGGCGCTGGCCATGAAGAAGCTGAAAGGGGCCTATTCCCTGGTGATTATGAGTCCCCGCAAGCTGATCGGGGCCAGAGATCCTTTTGGCTTCCGGCCCCTGTGCATCGGCCGGCGGGACAATACCTTTATATTGTCCTCGGAGACGGCTGCCCTGGAGACGGTGGGGGCAGAGTTTGTCCGCGATGTGCAGCCCGGTGAGATCGTGACGATCCGTGACGGCGAGATTCATTCCGACACCTCCATGTGCGGTCAGAGCGGCCGGATTTCCCACTGCATTTTTGAGTATATTTACTTCGCCCGGCCGGATTCCACTCTGGACGGGGTAAATGTATACCGTTCCCGAATCGCTGCAGGCCGTTTCCTGGCCCAGGATTATCCGGTGGAGGCCGATTTGGTCACCGGTGTGCCGGAGTCAGGCACGGTGGCGGCTCTGGGCTATTCCATGGAGTCAGGTATTCCCTACGGCACAGCCTTTGTGAAAAACAGCTATGTGGGGCGTACCTTTATCAAGCCCGGTCAGAAGAGTCGGGAGAGCAGCGTCCGTGTCAAGCTGAATGTGATGAAGGAGGCGGTGCAAGGCAAGCGCGTGGTAATGATCGACGATTCCATCGTCCGCGGTACCACCAGCGCCCGCATCGTGACAATGCTCAGGGAGGCCGGGGCCAAGGAGGTTCATGTGAGAATATCCGCTCCGCCTTTCCTGCATCCCTGCTATTTTGGCACAGATATTCCCAGTGAGGACCAGCTGCTGGCGAATAAGAAAACTCTGGAGGAGATACGTCGTTATATCGGGGCGGACACCCTGGGTTATCTGGGGGTGGAGCGTCTGGATGCCATGGCGGAGGGACTTCCTCTGTGTACAGCCTGCTTCACCGGTGATTATCCGTTGGATCCGCCCACGGAGGACATCCGCGGAGAATTTGCCGACAAAGAATATTTTTCCAAGGAGGAACCGTTTCGATGCATGAGAAATATATGAGCCCTCTGTCCGAGCGATATGCCAGCAAGGAAATGCAGTATATTTTTTCCCCCGATAAGAAGTTTACTACCTGGAGAAAGCTGTGGATCGCTCTGGCTGAAGCCGAGCGCGAGCTGGGGCTGCCCATCACCGAGGAACAGATCGAGGAGATGAAGGCCCACCAGGACGATATCAACTATGAGGAGGCCAGGGCCAGGGAGAAGGAGGTCCGCCACGATGTGATGTCCCATGTCTACGCTTACGGACTGCAGTGTCCCAAAGCCAAGGGGATCATTCATCTGGGGGCTACCTCCTGCTATGTGGGAGACAATACGGACCTGATTATCATGAGGGAAGGGCTTTGCCTGGTGCGGGAAAAGCTCATCAACGTGATCGCAGAGCTCTCACGTTTTGCCGCCGCATGGAAGACTCAGCCAACCCTGGCGTTCACTCATTTTCAGCCGGCTCAGCCTACTACGGTGGGCAAAAGGGCCTGCCTGTGGATACAGGAGCTTCTTCTGGATCTGGAGGATCTGGAGCATGTGATCGGTTCCATGAAGCTTTTGGGTTCCAAGGGAACCACCGGCACCCAGGCCAGCTTCCTGGAGCTCTTTGACGGAGACCATGAGAAGTGCCGCGCTCTGGATCAGAAGATCGCCGAGAAGATGGGCTTTAGCTCCTGCTACCCGGTGTCTGGGCAGACCTATTCCCGCAAGGTGGATACCAGGGTCCTGTGTGTGCTGGCGGGCATTGCTTCCAGCGCCCACAAGTTTTCCAATGACATCCGGCTGCTGCAGCACCTAAAGGAGATCGAGGAGCCCTTTGAAAAGAGCCAGATCGGCTCCTCCGCCATGGCATACAAGCGCAACCCCATGCGCAGCGAGCGCATTGCCTCTCTGGCCAACTATGTGATGAGCGATGTGATGAATCCCATGCTGACGGCATCAACTCAGTGGTTTGAGAGAACTCTGGATGATTCGGCCAACAAGCGGATCAGTATTCCCGAGGCTTTTCTGGCGGTGGACGGCATTCTGGATCTGTATCTGAATGTGGTGGATGGTCTGGTGGTATATCCCAAGGTCATCGAGAAGCATCTGATGGCGGAGCTGCCCTTTATGGCCACGGAGAATATCATGATGGATGCGGTGAAGGCAGGCGGAGATCGCCAGGAGCTCCATGAGAAAATCCGCACCCTGTCTATGGAGGCGGGCCGTCAGGTGAAGGTGGAGGGCCGGGATAATAATCTCTTGGAGCTGATCGCAGCCGACCCGGCCTTCAATCTGTCGCTGGATGAGCTGAAAAAGTCCATGGATCCTTCCCGCTATGTGGGGCGCGCACCCAGGCAGGTCGAGGAATTTCTGGAGGAGACGGTTTATCCGATTCTTCGGGAAAATGAATCTGTGCTGGGACGCAAGGCCGAGATCAATGTGTAAAGCGTACAGGACAGAGTGAGACAGTGAGAAGTGCTATAAAAGCGCACCTGTAAAAGTGCTAAAAATAAGCAGCCCAGGCAGCTAGTTGCCTGGGCTGTTTCTATTACCATAGCCATGGAAGACGGGTCAGCGCTTTCGGCCGAGCTAGGGGGTAGGTCGTCCAGGAAGGCTATCTTCATGGTCTATGGAACCGCTTAGGATCTGCTCTCCCAGCTCATGCTGCAGAGTGCGGAAAACAGTCTGCCGTCTGTCATCGGCCAAGCGATCAAGCTGCGACAGAAGAAATCTTTCCCCGGGAGAAAGAACGGGCAGATGGGAAAGGTCGGAGAGCCCTAATAGATAGTCCAAAGACACATTGTAAACTTGAGCAAGATCAATCAGCGTCCTCAGACTAGGTTCGCGGTGGCCCGTTTCGTACTGGGTGTAGGCCATGCGAGAGATTGAGAGTGTTTTAGAGAGAGCCTCCTGAGAATATCCAAACCGGTTACGGAGAAGCTTAAGTCGATCTGGCAGCAGCATATTCTTGTTCACCTTTCTATAATATAAAACGCTGAGGCGGGTAAAATGTAACACAGGATGGCAAAAATCAGGGTTCCTCTTGCCAACGGCAGGGGGAAGGTGGTAAGGTAATGTTGAGAACACAGAAGAAGGAGGAAGGACCGGTGGACATCAATCTGGAACAGTATCGGGTGTTCTATCAGGTAGGAAACTGCGGCAGCGTTACGGCGGCGGCAAAAAAATTATGCGTTTCCCAGCCGGCGGTGAGCCAGGCCGTCAGGCAGCTGGAGCGGGAGCTGGGCAGTGAACTCTTTGTCCGCACGTCCAGGGGAGTGCGGATGACGCAGGCAGGAGAGCTTTTGTACCGCCATGTATCGGAGGGGCTGCAGAGCATTCTGACTGGTGAGCAGGCCGTGCGCAGATTGGGCAGCCTGGAAGACGGAGAGGTGCGCATCGGCGCCAGCGATATGACTCTGCGCTTCTTTCTCCTCCCCTTTTTAGAGAAGTTTCATGAGAGCTATCCCGGGGTAAAAGTAAAAGTGACCAATGGTCCTACACCGGAAACCCTGGAGATTCTGGCAGCCGGCGGCATTGATTTCGGCGTGGTGACAGCTCCGTCGCAGACGATCCCCGACGACAGCTGGAAACCAGTGCGTCCTGTGCAGGATTGTTTTATTGCCGGAAGCCGGTTCGCGGCTCTTGCCGGGAGGGTGCTCTCCTACAGGGAGCTGGAGAAGCTGCCCCTCATCTGCCTGGAGAAGAATACCAGCAGTCGGCGCTTTTTGGATGAATATCTGGCCGGACGGCAGGTGAGGCTGACGCCGGAATTTGAGCTGGCCACCAGCGATATGATCGTGCAGTTTGCGGCGCGGAACATGGGAATTGGCTGCGTGGCAGAGGACTTTGCCGCAGAAGAGAGGGAAAAGGGACATGTGTTTGCTCTCGCCTTTGAGGAAGGTCTTCCGGTGCGGCAAATGTGCGTGGTCACGGACAATCGATTGCCGCTTTCGCCGGCTGCTCGCCGGCTCCTGGAGATGATGGAGGGACAGAATATAAATACTGATTATGAAGAATATAAATAACATTGATTTTACTTATAATCGATAATGCGGTATGATGATACTGTATTGAGTCAACACAACCGGCACAGCCGGAGTGAAAATAAGGAGGCCATGGGAATGGTTAGAGCAATCGTGGGCGCCAACTGTGGCGACGAGGGAAAAGGAAAGATCACCGACATGCTGGCCAAGGAATCGGATATCGTGATCCGCTTTCAGGGAGGAAGCAACGCAGGGCATACCATCATCAACAATTACGGTAAATTTGCCCTTCATCTGCTGCCCTCCGGCGTGTTTTACGGACACATTACCAACATTATCGGCAATGGTGTGGCGCTGAATATCCCTTATCTGCTGGAAGAACTGAAATCTCTGGAGGACCGGGGAGTGCCGGCTCCTCACATCCTGGTTTCCGACCGGGCTCAGATCATGATGCCCTACCATATCCTGCAGGATACCTATGAGGAGGCTCGCCTGGCAGGCAAATCCTTTGGTTCTACCAAGTCGGGCATCGCCCCTTTTTACTCGGATAAATATGCCAAGATTGGTTTTCAGGTCAGTGAGCTCTATGACAAGGAGGCGCTGAAGGAGAAGGTGGAGAGAGTCTGCGAGATCAAAAACGTCCTTTTTGAGCATCTGTATCACAAACCGCTGATTGATCCGGAGGAGCTCTACGAGACCCTTCTGTCCTATGCAGATATGGTGAAGCCTTACATCTGTGACGTTTCAGCTTACCTGCATCAGGCGATGAAGGAGGGAAAAAATATCCTGCTGGAGGGGCAGCTGGGTTCCCTGAAGGATCCGGACCATGGCATCTATCCGATGGTGACCTCTTCCTCCACGCTGGCGGCCTATGGAGCTATAGGTGCAGGTATTCCTCCCTACGAGATCCGTCAGATCACGGCGGTGGTAAAGGCTTATTCCAGCGCTGTGGGCGCAGGAGCATTTGTCAGTGAAATTTTCGGAGATGAGGCCGATGAGCTGCGCCGCCGCGGAGGAGATGGAGGCGAGTTTGGCGCCACCACCGGTCGTCCCAGAAGGATGGGATGGTTTGACGCCGTGGCATCACGCTATGGCTGCCGGATCCAGGGCGCCACGGAAGCAGCGCTGACCGTCCTTGACGTGCTGGGATATCTGGATGAGCTGCCGGTGTGCGTAGGCTATGAGATCGACGGCCAGGTGACCAGAGATTTCCCCACCACAGATAAGCTCAACCGGGCTGTGCCGGTATATGAAAAACTGCCGGGCTGGAAGTGTGATATTCGCGGCATCCGGCGTTATGAAGAGCTGCCGGAAAATTGTCGCCGCTATGTGGAGTTCATCGAAAAAGAGCTGGAAGTGCCGGTGACCATGGTTTCCAATGGCCCGGGCCGCGATGATATTATTATGCGCTGAGACAGAGAGCAAAGTGAACGAACGATGTCAGGCGGAAAGATAAAAAAGTAAATAAAAACTGACTGATGCGGGCTCTGCCGAAAGGCAGGGCTCGTTTTTTGGATTCTCTCCAGAAGAGAAGCAGGATATTCTCTATTGTTCGTTTTTTATTTGTCCTGGTTTTTTTGAAGAAGTCTGGTGATAAAGAGAAAGACATACAAAAGGACTGGAATCACGACGGTCGCATACAGGGAAGCGGTCAGCAGAGAATCCTTCATCGGATGATCAATCAAAGCGAAAATCAGGCTGCACAGATAGAGACCGGCCAGGATAACGACGGCAACAGCTGCCAGAACACGTTTGGTTTTTTTCATAGGTAAGCTCCTTCCTTTGTTTTTCCTATTATAGATGACAAGGAAAGCAAAAGTCAATACGCGATAAGAGATAGCGGGAAATATATCCGCACGAATAGCGAAGCGGAATTTTTATATAATAGTAGCATAAGAGTTGGGAAGAGAGCGTGCAAAATGAAGCTGGACGTCAAAAATGTCATGGGGAAGAAACATGTCCGCTATATGGCAAAAGGCGCAGGAATTCTGTGCCTTTTTGCCTGCATGTATCTGCTGGGAACAGGCGTGGGGATGCTTGTCGATTCGCGGGAGACTGCAGGGGAGGTCTCCGCTGCGGTGGATAACTGGGGACTGAGCTTTGGTGAGGAGGGGACAAAACCTCAGGGGAATGTGAGCGCAGAGGAGCTTGCAGCTTATGATGCCTGGTATGTGGGAAATACCGAAGAGAAGATCATTTATCTGACCTTTGACGCCGGATATGAAAATGGCTGTACGCCGACTATTCTTGATGCACTGAAAAAGCATGGAGTGCCGGCCACCTTCTTTGTAGTGGGAAATTATATTGAAACCAGCCCGGAACTGGTACAGAGAATGGTGGATGAAGGGCATATCGTAGCGAATCATACATGCCATCATCCGGATATGGGCACCATAGCAGACCCGGAGGCTTTCCGGCAGGAGTTGGAGGAGCTGGAGGCGCTGTATAAGGAGGTTACGGGACAGGAGATGGTAAAGTTTTACCGGCCGCCTCAGGGCAAATACAGCGAGGCAAATCTGGAGACAGCAAAGGAGCTGGGGTATCGTACCTTTTTCTGGAGCCTTGCCTACGTGGATTGGCTTCAGGACGACCAGCCTACGAAGGAGGAGGCCTTTGAAAAGCTGCTGGGCCGTATTCATCCGGGAGCTGTGGTGCTTCTGCACAGTACCTCTTCCACTAATGCGGAGATTCTGGATGAACTTTTGACAAAATGGGAGGAGATGGGGTATAGCTTTGCTTCCCTGGAAGAGATTCAATAAAGGCGGAGATTGACAGAAACAGTTTTTCGCTGTATAGTAGAAACCACAGTACCGCTCTGAGCGGAAATGCCCGATGCAAAATCATGGACAATGATAACGACACACTCTCCGGGTGTGTCAGCTGCCAAAAAAGTGCGGGCAAGAACAATGAAAGGAGAATGATATTCATGAAGTATGTATGCACGGTTTGCGGTTATGTATATGATGAGGAAGCAGGCGATCCTGAGAATGGAGTAGCGCCCGGCACTAAGTGGGAGGATGTCCCGGAAGACTATGTATGCCCTCTGTGCCAGGTGGGCAAGGATATGTTTGAGCCCGAGGCCTGACAGAAAGAGAAGAACAAATACAAAAGACAGGCAACGGATAGGGTGCCTGATGCGCGAGGTGGATTATGTATTGTAAGGTATGCGGCAAAAAGCTGCCGGATGATGCTGTGCGTTGTGATGAGTGCGGGACACCGGTGGATGATGCGCGGTCCAATGACTCCTATTCGGAAAACAGTACGAAAGAAGGATTCTATCAGGACAACAGAAATCAGTATTCGGATTATTCCCAGTACGATGAAGCGCCGGTATATGAGCGTCAGTCCGGAGCCCGCAAAGGCTTCGCGATCACATCGCTGGTGTTGGGCATCGTAGGACTCCTGAGTACCTGCTGTTCCTTTGTCACCTGGGGTGTGCTCAGTATTATCTTGGGCATAGCAGGTTTGATTTTCGGTATCTTGGGTCTCAAATCCCAGAGCAGAGGTATGGCCATCGCCGGCATTATTATGGCAGTGCTGAATCTGATCATTGGTATTCTGCTGCTTGTGGTGATCTTTATCGCTCTGGGGGAATATGCGTCCATGTCACCCCAGGAGATGCAGGATATGCTTGATTACCTGGAGCGTTATTACGAGCTGGATATGATCCGAGGCTTTTTGCCGTAAGTATGCGATCGATTAATATGGAATTATAGGCAGACCGCCGGGCGGCAGTCAAGGCTGAGACAAAGGGGCATGTGCCCGGCCTTGACTGCCGCCTTTCTGTGTGGAGACATTGTCATTTCGACAAATGGGAGCTACTGCATTGACTGGATCCATCCGATCAGCAGCAGGTGCAGGGGATAATAGAGATAGAAGAACCATTTCATGAATCGGTTTAGTCGGGGGCTCTTTCCCCGTTTCCCATTGTACAAGCGAATGATCGGAATGGACAGGACAACACCCATCTGCATCAAACCATAAATCGGGTCGATGGCAAAGAAATATACGGCTGCGTAGATGGCCACATAGAAAACCATCCAGAGCATCTGGGTTTTGAACCGGCCTCTGTTTGTCCCAAAGGCCATAACGCAGAGGGCCACCACACAGCTCCAATCGCTGGGAAAGCTGACCAGGCAGATCAAAATAATAAGCCCGGCCTTTAGAAATTCGTCCTTTATCCGATCACTGTCTGCAATCCGCAGCATAACCAGTCCCCAGGCGAGAGACCACATTACGCTGGTCTGATTGAGAATATTCCCGTAATAGAAGGGGATAAAGGACTTCCAATCCACAAAATCCATCGATGCGAATAAATAGGGAAAATGGGAAATGAGCGCAAATACAAATAACCGGAAGGTGTATTTGCCGACGTCTTTTGTGTGGTAATACCCTTCCGCTATGAAATAGCACATGATGGGGCAGGTCAGCCGGCCAACGATGTGCATCAATACCGGCAGAGGATCTCTGGGATAGCCGGGGAATGCTGCCCAGGCGATATGGTCTATTGTCATCGCGAGGATAGCGATGAGCTTTATCGTATTGGAATCCAGTATTTTATAGCGCTGCATCTTATCTTTCTGCATAGTATCTCCCCTCGATTTGCATTTTCTTAAGTCAGTAGAGATTGATTTCTTCCTCCGTCGGATAGAACTGCAGGGCATCCTGTACGGTGAAGAAAGCCCCGTCACGGTTAGGAGCGCCGGCCAGCTGCCGGTCCATTGCGGTCCAGGCCGGGTACTGGAACCAGGTCTGCTGGTGGGTGTAGTTGCACCAGGAGTCGATGATATAGCCGTCGGCCGCCTCTTCGGCCAGATAGGAGATATACCCTCGCTGTCTCTCTCCGTCATTCGGCAGGGAGAAGGAGGCAAAAATATCGGTGGAGGTCTGCTGTCCCCAGAAGATACTCTGGGAGGTATAGGTCCGGCTCCCCAGATAGTGGTAGGGGGAGGTAAAGGTGACCCCGTCCTTATCATAGAGAAGCTGTCCGGAAAGCTGGCCGCCGTCGGCCCAGCCTTCGCCGAGATGATACGCCGGCCAGAGCTGTATGGATTCCGTACCGCAGAATCCCGGATTGACGGTCCAGAGAAAATGATGGAAGATCTTCCATTGCTCCCGTTCCCCCGGCAGTTCCACGGCAATGCCGGTGATGGTGAGCTCCTGCACATCATAGACCGTTGTCCAGTAGTATCCGGCTGAAGTTCGCAGATCCGGATCCGCCTCTCTGTATTCCAGGACGTTCTGTCCCTCATTAAAGGGGTATTCGTGGACGTCGGTCACCACCCGCAGAGCCCCTTCGCAGGCGGCAAGGTCCTCGGCGGTCAGGTCATCCAGGATTTCCTCTGGGAACCCTAAGCGGATCAGGTTTTCCCCGATTTCCAGCAGCTCGTCGCGCTCGCCTGTGCCGGCAAGAGTCCAGTCCATGGGATAGGTGTCAAAAAAGAGATAGCCGCAGATTCCGCCGGCGAGCAGAAAAAGGGAGAGAAGCAGGCTCAAAGACCAATCGGAGAGGCGGGACGGTGCGCTTTGGATCCCGTATCCCGCTTCATCCAGTTCCTTCGACAGCCGGAAGAGACTGCGCAGGATGAAGATGTAGGCGGTAATCATCAGCAGTCCGATGATCAGTCCGCTGTAGGAGACTAGGGCTAGAAGGAAGACAAACAGGTACCAGAGGATCAGAAAGCCGGCTCCTTTTGCCCTGGG
Source organism: uncultured Lachnospiraceae bacterium (assembly GCA_944380185.1). Classification (GTDB taxonomy): domain Bacteria; phylum Bacillota; class Clostridia; order Lachnospirales; family Lachnospiraceae; genus RGIG7193. Next base: position 942 of record CALWGV010000106.1, on the reverse strand, counting down.
CGGCAGTCCGGCTTTTTCCTTGACGGCGATGAGTCCCCTCCACAGGCAGAAAAACAGGACAAAATTGAAGAGAAAAGTCCCCAGGGAAAGGGCAGTTCCGCCGGAGGAAGCATAGAAGGCCTGCTGATAGACTGTGGTATTAATAAGCAGGCGGAACAGAAGGCTGGCCGTCTGCAGGAGGGAGACAGTGTAGCAGCTTCTAAACCAGCGGTTTTCCCGGCGCATGGCGCGGAAACCCAGCAGGCACAAAAGGGTGCCGATGGCGGGAAGGATGTAATTCAAATAAAGAAAGTTTAGGGTGAAGCAGTTCAGGGCGATGCCGGCGAGGGTTCGGTTCATGGCTGTCTTCCAGGGCGTTATCCCCGCGATAGTATCTTCTGGCGGAGTGGGAGCATTTTCCGTGAGCAGGCGGTCAAATTCCGCTTCGTTTTCTCCGGGCATTTTGTTTTCTTTGCTCCAATCGGTATTACGCATGCATTCACCTCCCAATAGTTTTCGAAGCTTTTTCTTAAGACGATACAGCTTCCCTCCACGGACCGTTCTGTCATGCCCGGTTCGGCAGCAATTTCCTCTGTTAAGGAGCTCTCTATTTTATTATACACGTTTCCGGAGAAAAACCCATATAAAATCGCTTCAAAAACGGCCAAAGGGGAAAATAGCAGGTCGAATTAAGCAGTTAAATCTATACAAAGCTGCGGCAAAGATTTATTGATGAATTTCACAAAATTTTCATTATTTTTTTTAAAAATCCCCTTTTCTTTTTGACAAAAACGTGGTATACCATAATCAGTTGAGATTAGCACTCGACAAGCCAGGTGGCTAACAAAAGATGCGCCGGGCGGAATAGGAGACAAAAAGGTAAGACCAGAGAAGAGAAGGGAGGTCTTCTTGTGAATATCAGTAAATTTACACAAAATTCTGTGCAGGCTGTGCAGAACTGTG
>CALWGV010000105.1 GCA_944380185.1 uncultured Lachnospiraceae bacterium | reverse complement strand
TCTAATAAGGAGGAAGATACAACATGAAGCGTACGATCATTGATCCCAGCCAGCTGGAATTAAACGATAAAGTAGTTGCCATCAAGCGCGTATCCAAGACCGTCAAGGGCGGCCGCACCATGAGATTTTCCGCGCTGGTGGTCGTAGGCGACGGCAATGGCCACGTGGGCGTGGGCATCGGCAAATCTGCTGAGATTCCTGAGGCTATCCGCAAGGGCAAGGAAGACGCCATGAAGAAGATCGTGGCAGTGCCGGTCGACGAGAACAACAGCATTCCTCATGATGTCATCGGCAAATTTGGCAGCGCCAGCGTGCTGTTAAAGAGAGCTAATCAGGGTACCGGCGTTATCGCCGGCGGTCCTGCCCGTGCAATCCTCGAGATGGCCGGCATTAAGAATATCCGTACCAAGGCTCTTGGCTCCACCAACAAGCAGAATGTGGTGCTCGCCACTCTGACCGGTCTGCAGAGCCTGCAGACCCCCGAGCAGGTGGCCAAGAAGCGCGGCAAGTCCGTTGAAGAGATCTTAGGTTAATAGGAGGGAAGAAAAATGGCAGAGAAATTAAAAGTAACGCTGACCAAATCTCCCATCGGCGCCATCCCCAAGCACAGAGCCACTGTGGAGGCTCTTGGCCTTAAGAAGGTGGGCGCGACCAACGAGCTGCCGGACAATGAGGCGGTAAGAGGCATGATCTGGCACGTAAGACACTTGGTAAAAGTGGAAGAAATCTAAGGATCGGAGGTGCAAACGATGGATTTATCGAATTTAAGACCTGCGGAAGGTTCCAAGCACAGTGATAACTTCCGGAGAGGCCGCGGCCATGCTTCCGGAAACGGCAAGACGGCCGGCAAGGGCCACAAGGGACAGAAGGCCCGCTCCGGCGCCCCCAGACCCGGTTTTGAGGGCGGCCAGATGCCTCTGTACAGACGTCTTCCCAAGAGAGGTTTCACTAACCGCAACAGCAAGGTCATCGTAGGGATCAACGTGGATGCTCTGGAGAGATTCGAGGACGGTTCCGTTGTGACCGTTGAGACTCTGGTGGAGAGCGGCGTAGTAAAGAACCCCAGAGACGGGGTCAAGATCCTTGGAAACGGTGAGCTTACCAAGAAGCTGACGGTTAAAGTGAACGCCTGCAGTGAGGGCGCAAAAGCAAAAATCGAAGCGGTTGGTGGAAATGTCGAGGTGATCTAATATGTTCCAGACACTCCTCAATGCTTTTCGGATTAAGGATATCCGTAAAAAAATCCTTTACACCATGGGGATTATCCTGATCTTCAGGATCGGCTGCGCCCTGCCTGCGCCGGGGGTGAACACGCTTTACTTTGAAGCGTGGTTCGCCAGCCAGGCAGGCGATGCCTTTAACTTCTTCAACGCCGTGACCGGCGGTTCTTTCTCGGAGCTGTCCATCTTCGCGCTGAGTATATCCCCCTATATTACCAGTTCCATTATCATGCAGCTTCTGACCATCGCCATCCCCAAGCTGGAGGAGATGCAGAAGGAGGGTGAGGACGGCAAGCAGAAAATCAATAAGATGACCCGTATCCTCACTGTGGTACTGGCTGTGGTTCAGTCCACTGCCATGGCCATCGGCTTTGGCGGAAGCGGAATGATCACCAACTATACCTGGTATAATGTGCTGATCGTGGTGGCAACCTGGACTGCCGGCGCTTCTGTTATTATGTGGCTGGGCGAGCGGATCACAAAGAATGGTATCGGCAACGGTATCTCCATTATCCTGCTGATCAACATTCTGTCCTCGATTCCTAACGATCTGGCCAACCTGTACTACACCTTTGTGCAGGGCAACTCCGTCTTGGTGGGCGCGATTGCTGCGGTAATCATTATTGCGGTGATCTTAGCCATGGTGGTCTTCACCGTAGTGCTGCAGGGAGGCGAGAGAAGAATTCCCGTCCAGTATGCGCAGAAGATGCAGGGCCGCCGGATGGTGGGCGGACAGTCCAGCAACATTCCGATCAAGGTCAATACCGCCGGAGTCATCCCGGTCATCTTTGCTTCGTCGCTGATGACTACTCCTGTGGTGATTGCCGGTTTCTTCGATGTGAACTATGATTCTGTCGGAGGGTTCATTCTTCGGATGCTCTCCTCCAGCAACTGGCTGAATCCCACTGTCGGCTGGCAGTATTCCATCGGACTGGTGATTTATCTGGCTCTGATCATCATGTTTGCTTATTTTTATACCAGCATTACCTTCAACCCCATTGAGATTGCGAACAATATGAAGAAGCAGGGCGGTTTTGTTCCCGGCATTCGCCCGGGCAAACCCACTTCCGATTACATGAACCGCATTCTCAACTACATCGTGTTCATCGGCGCTGTAGGACTGATCATTGTGGCCATTGTGCCGATCATCTTCTCTGGGCTGTTCGGGCTCGCATCCCTGTCCTTCTTTGGAACGTCCCTGATCATTATCGTCGGCGTTATTCTGGAGACGCTGAAGGCGATTGAGTCTCAGATGCTGGTAAGAAACTATAAGGGCTTCCTCAATGACTGATAGGAGGGAAAACATGAAGATTATCATGTTAGGCGCGCCGGGAGCCGGGAAGGGCACTCAGGCGAAAAAGATCGCTGACCGCTATGGTATTCCCCATATCTCCACGGGAGATATCTTTCGGGCCAACATCAAAAACGGCACGGAGCTGGGAATGAAGGCAAAGTCCTATATGGATGCGGGCAATCTGGTTCCGGATTCTCTGACGCTGGAGCTGGTTATGGATCGAATCCATCAGGATGACTGCCAGAACGGTTATGTGTTCGATGGCTTTCCCCGGACGATCCCTCAGGCAGAGGCCCTGGAGGAGGCTCTTCGAGCCGATGGTCAGTCGATCGACTATGCCATCGACATCGAGGTGCCCGATGAAAATATTGTCACGAGGATGAGCGGACGCCGTGCCTGCCTTGGTTGCGGCGCTACCTACCACACGGTTTTCGCCCCGCCCAAGACGGAGGGGGTATGTGACCGCTGCGGCGGAGAGCTCACCATCCGCGACGACGACAAGCCGGAGACAGTGAATAAACGTCTGGGCGTGTATCATCAGCAGACACAGCCGCTTATTGACTTCTATCAGGATAAAGGCTGCCTGGCGCAGGTGGACGGTACGAAAGATGTAGAAGAGGTCTTTCAGGATATCTGCGAATTATTGGGAGAGTGACATGGCTGTTACGATTAAGTCTGCAAGAGAAATAGAATTAATGAGGGAGGCAGGGCGGATTTTAAATTACACCCTGCGCACCCTCGAAAAATCCATACGTCCGGGGATGTCCACAGCGGATGTCGACCGGATCGGCGAGGAGACGATCCGCAGCTTCGGCTGCGTTCCCTCCTTCCTCAACTACAACGGATATCCGGCTTCCATCTGTGTGTCGGTCAACGACGAGGTAGTGCACGGAATTCCGAACAAACACCGGATTCTCCGGGAGGGCGATATCGTCAGTCTGGATGCCGGGGTGATCTACAAGGGGTATCATTCTGATGCGGCCCGCACCGTAGCCGTGGGCAAAGTAAGCGATGAAGCACAGAAGCTCATCGATGTGACCCGGGAGTGCTTTTTCGAAGGTTTAAAATATGCCAAAGCAGGCAATCATCTCAATGATATCTGCCGTGCCATCGGAACCTATGCGGAAAGCCGGGGATACGGCGTAGTCCGGGATCTGGTAGGGCACGGCATAGGAACTCACCTTCATGAGGACCCGGAGGTTCCCAATTTTGATATGAACCGGAAGGGCATAAGGCTGCGGCCCGGGATGACTCTGGCCATTGAGCCCATGATCAATATCGGCACCTGGGAAGTGGAATGGATGGATGACGAGTGGACAGTGGTGACTGCCGACGGCGAGCTGTCCGCCCACTATGAAAACACGGTTCTGATCACGGATGGGGAACCGGAAGTCTTTACCCTGAATGATTCGCTGTAGGAGGAGAGAAGATGTCGAAATCCGACGTAATTGAAATTGAAGGCAAAGTGGTGGAGAAGCTGCCCAACGCCATGTTCCGTGTGGAGCTGGAGAACGGACATATCGTCCTGGCCCACATCAGCGGGAAGCTGCGGATGAATTATATTCGTATTCTTCCCGGTGACAAGGTGACGCTGGAGCTTTCTCCCTATGATTTGTCCAAAGGCCGGATTATCTGGCGGGACAAATAAGACGTATCGTTTGAAAAAGTCCGTGAAAAGCGAAATTTTGCTTGCTTTCTGAAAAAGGCGATGCTATAATAGTACGCGGACTTTTTGCGAAAGGAGTGAAAAAACTCATGAAAGTTAGATCTTCCGTAAAACCGATTTGCGAGAAATGCAAAGTTATCAAGAGAAAAGGCAGCATTCGTATCATCTGCGAGAACCCGAAGCACAAACAGCGTCAGGGCTGATTCGCTGATAGCGACACGTCCCTTTGGACGTATTACTAATGGAAATTATCTATGGAGGTGTAACACACAATGGCTCGTATTTCTGGTGTTGATTTACCGAGAGAAAAGCGTGTCGAGATCGGTCTGACCTATATCTACGGCATTGGCAGAGCAAGCTCGAACCGTCTTTTGGCAGAGGCAAATGTGAATCCGGATACCCGCGTAAAGGATCTGACCGACGATGAAGTCAGAAGAATTACTGCGGCCATCGAGAATGATCACCAGCTGGTAGAGGGTGATCTGCGCCGTGAAGTTGCGATGAATATCAAGCGGCTTCAGGAGATTGGCTGCTACAGAGGCATCCGTCACAGAAAGGGTCTGCCGGTCCGCGGTCAGAAGACCAAGACCAACGCGAGAACCCGCAAGGGACCGAAGAAGACCGTTGCCAATAAGAAGAAATAATATTTTTTCTGCGCTTCCAGGTGCGAGCAGGTTGAAAGTGCCGATTGGCCCCGGGGAGCGAAAATTCTGCCTTTTTACCGCACCGTGAACCGCCCGGTAACGTGTGCAGTGATTATGCGGAGAATCTTTATTGGCGGTTATGGTCAGGGACCATGCAGTTTATTTATTTTAACAGAAAGGAACCTGTATAAGGAAAGGTTAGTTTAGAATGGCAAAGAAAGTGTCAGCAAAAAAGGTGACAAAGAAACGTGTCAAGAAAAACGTTGAACACGGACAAGCGCACAT
>CALWGV010000104.1 GCA_944380185.1 uncultured Lachnospiraceae bacterium | reverse complement strand
AGGTGGGTTTCCGCAAATAAACTTCTGCCTTCCACTCGTACGGAGGCCTGACATCCGCTTAAAGATATAGGAATCCCTTATGTCAAACTGTAGGTTCAAAAAAACAGGGGTATCGAACATCCCAGGTTGCTACACAACCTCTCTTTGACACGATCTGATTATACACCAATTCAACGCGCTTGGCAAGAGGTTAGCGAATCTGATTCAGGAAACTGCTCCCATCGACAGTGCTCTCCACACCAAAGTAATCCAGAATCGTAGCCGCGATATCGGCAAAAGTCGGCCTCGTACCGATATTGCTGCCCGCCTTGAGAGGTGCTCCCGCCATAACCAGGGGAATGTACTCCCGGGAATGATCTGTGGAAGGGGTAGCGGGATCACAGCCGTGATCCGCCGTCACCATCAGAATATCCTCCTCACCCAGCAGCGACAGCAGCTCCGGCAGACGCTCGTCAAAATAGGTCAGAGCCTTCGCATAACCATCTACATCATTTCTATGACCGTAGAGCATGTCGTAGTCCACCAAATTGGTAAAGCACAGACCGTCAAAGGTGTCCTTCATCCTCTCGATGGTCCGATCGATACCCTCTGCATTGCTGGCGGTGCGTACCGTGGAGCTGATGGACTTTCCGGCAAAAATGTCGTAGATCTTACCCACACCGCGGGTCTCATAGCCTGCTCTGGCCAGAGCATCCAGCATCGTCTCCCGGGGCGGCACCAGGGAATAGTCATGACGTCTGGAAGTGCGCTTAAAGGGATATTCCCCCTCAAAGGGTCTGGCAATGACGCGTCCCACGCCGTAGGGCCCCTGGCAGATCTCCCTGGCAATCTCGCAGATATGATAGAGCTCCTCGATGGGAATCACGCTCTCATGAGCCGCAATCTGCAGCACGCTGTCGGCGGAGGTATAGACGATCAGCGCCCCCGTGCGCATATGCTCCTCCCCGTAATCTTTGATCACCTCCGTGCCGGAGTAGGGCTTGTTGCAGAGAATATCCCGTCCCGTTCTTTTTTTCAGCTCATCCAAAAGCTCCTCGGGAAATCCGTCGGGAAAGGTAGGCATGGGATTTTCCGAGATCAGACCGGCGATCTCCCAGTGTCCCGTGGTCGTGTCCTTGCCCTTGGAGCTCTCCGCCAAACGGCCAAAGGCGCCGGCAGGTGCCGGCTCGGGCTGCGTCCAGTCCATGCCGTCGATGTTAAACAGGCCCAGCCTCCTCATATTGGGCATGGAAAAATAGGGGCTGCGCGCGGCCGCCCGCATCGTATTGCTTCCCTCATCGCCGTAGAGCGCCGCATCAGGCAGCTCGCCGATGCCTACGCTGTCCAGCACAATCAAAAAAACTCTCTTCATCACCATTTCCTCCACGATAACCATTCTGTCTCTGTGATGCCCTAATTATACACTAATTTGTCTTTTCGCGCTACTGCAAAAACTCGGTCATATTTTTTCGGTACCACAGAGGAAGGAGGTCTCGCTGAAGTTTCGGATTAGTCCGTGGTTCTATGGCGATATGCTTCACGAAGGTACGCCACAACTCATCCCAGCCCTCGTCGGCCTTCCTGCCGCAGATCATCTCCTCCCATCCGCTCTCCACCGTGTCCATCATGTACCAAGGACCGCCGGCCGGATGCACGGCCGCCTTTTTCCTGTTCTCATCGTAGATCATCCAGTTCTCACCGGGCAGCCTGCCGGCAAAATGGGGTGCAATCAGCGCAAGCACATGGCATTTCGGCGCGATGCGCCCAAAGAGCACACCGTTATCCCAGGAGACAAAACGGGTGAAGCCCAAAAACAGATGGCTTTCATTGGCCACCTTGCGGGAAAGCTCAAACACGCGGCAGACGTTCGGGTCCTGCAGCCAGTCCGTCACCCCTGTGCCGATCTGAAAGCCCCGCAGCACAAAGCGATAGACCGCGTCGGCCCGCCCCGGCTCCCAGGACAGAGAGGCGCGGTAGGCTCCCCGCCATGCCTCCTCCGATATCCTCTCCCGTATTCTCCGGGCCATCAGGCTGGCCTTTCTCTCATCCCTCTCCACTCGAAGATACCGGGAAAAAAAGTCCGGCTGAAAATTCTCCTCCTCTATTTTCAGGGAAACTCCCTCTCCGGTGATGCTGAGGGCACATGCCTCATACACGGCGCAGAAGATATCCGCCGGCTCAGGACCGCAGACAAAGGTTACCGGCTGCCCTGCTGCACCTTCTCCGCGCCTGTCTATGGATCCATTTCCCGTCCCGCTTATCCTGATTTCGTCCATCGCCCATATCCTCCCTCACAGCTGTCCCGTCAGGCTAAAGCGGCAGTCCTCCACCGTGGGAGCCATATCCAGGTGCATATCATCAAAGAGCGAGAGCTGGCGATAGTCCTCCCCGCCGTGCTCCACCCTCCAGTTTTTCGTTCTGTTCTGATCCGCCAGGCAGCCTGCGATAAACCCCTCCTCCAGCCGAATGCGCCGGTACATCCTCCCGCCGCAGGTGATAAAATAGTGGGCTCTTTTCAATACCACTCCCATCTTTTTCAAATCAGGAAAGTCCAGCTGGCCGCCCCGTCTGGCCCGGACAATCCGCCTGGCCGATTTGACCCCGATGCCCGGCACCCGCAGAAGAGTCCCGTAATCTGCCCGATTTATCTCCACAGGGAAACGCTCCAGATGACGCACGGCCCAGTCGCACTTGGGGTCCAGCAGCACATTGAAATTAGGACGCTCCTCGTCCAGAAGCTCTCCCGCCTCAAAGCCATAGAAGCGGAGCAGCCAGTCGGCCTGATAGAGGCGGTGCTCTCTGAGCAGAGGCGGTTTTTTACCCACCGCAGGCAGCAGACTGTCGTCATTTATTCCCACATAGGCGGAGTAAAACACCCTCTTCAGATCAAATTTCCGATACAGGGCCTCCGCCACCGACAGAATCTGAAAGTCTGTCTCCGGCGTAGCCCCGATGATCATCTGGGTACTCTGCCCTGCCGGCACGAAACGGGGCCTCTCCCCTCTGACCAGATCCCTGCGCACCCCTTCTCCCGTCTCCAGCGGGGGCAGAAAACTGATGGAAGGAGACTGAAAAGCCACCTCCCCAAAGGGCCGCCCGTCTGTCAGCATGAGCTTCTCCTCGCATATCCCCCGCTGAATCTGGCGCATCGGCGTCAGAATGGAGCTCCTGCTCTTATGGGGAGCCAGACTTTTCAGCCCCTGAGCTGTGGGGAGCTCCAGATTGACGCTCATCCGATCAGCCAGATATCCCACTCGCGCAATCAGCTCCGGCGAGGCCCCAGGTATCCCCTTGACATGGATATAGCCCCGAAAACCGTATCGGCCCCGCAGAAGGCGCAGTGCTTCATATATCCTCTCCATAGTGGCATCCGGACTCACCGCCACTCCGGAACTCAAAAAAAGCCCTTCGATATAATTGCGCCGGTAAAACTCCATGGTCAGGCGACAGATCTCTTCCGGCGCAAAGGCTGTGCGCACCACATCGTTGGAGCGGCGGTTCACGCAATAGCGGCAGTCGTATACGCACTCATTGGTCATCAAAATCTTCAGAAGAGAGATGCAGCGGCCGTCGGCGGCAAAGCTGTGGCAGATGCCGCAGGCCGCCGCACTGCCCATGGCATGGGCAGCTCCCTGCCGGTCCACTCCGCTGGAAGTGCAGGCCGCATCATATTTGGCCGCATCGGACAAGATTTCCAGCTTTCTCTGCAGAGAAAGCTCCCTCTCCACCAACATAAAAACGCCTCCGTTTCCCCTGTAAAAAGTCCGGCACCTGCCGGCTTCTCTGTTTGCCGTGCTCAGCTGCGCTCGCGGCGAACATTTGTTCGATACGATCGTAGCACAGTTATAGGGAAAACGCAAGCGTTTTTAGAACATATGTTCTTATTTTTAACCTACTCACCGGACAGTGCCCGGCGGGCCAGCTCAATCGCCCCCAGAATGCCCTGATTGCCCTTCAGGCTGGCCGGAACGATATAATTATCCATATCCTCCAGCTCCTTGGTGTCCAGGTACTCATTCAGGATTTTCTTCACCTGGGAACGGATCATCGGAAAGAGCTGTTCGTTTTTCATGACACCGCCGCCCAGAATAATGATGCGGGGAGAGAGCACCAGGATCAGATTGACCAGTGCCTGAGCGATATAATGGCTCTCCATATCCCACACCTTGGCATCGTCCTGAAGCTTTTCCGCCGGTCTGCCCCAGCGGTCCGCGATGGCAGGACCGGAAGCCATACCCTCAAAGCAGGTACCGTGAAAAGGACAGTTTCCCTCGTAGCCATCCCGCGGATGGCGCCGCAAAAGCATATGACCGGCCTCGGGATGAAGCATACCGTGAAGCAGATGGCCGTCTACGGCGATACCGATACCGATACCTGTACCGATACTGACATAGAGCACGCTGTCCAGTCCCTTTGCCAATCCGAAAGTCAGCTCGCCCAGACAGGCACCGTTCATATCCGTGTCAAGCCCAGCCGGAACACCTAGGGCACGCTTTAGCGTACCCAGCAGATCGAAGCGCTGCCAGGCCTCCTTGGGCGTATCCAGAATATAACCGTAGGTAGGAGAGCCCTTTCGCAGGTCCACAGGGCCAAAGCTGGCCACGCCGATCGCCTCTATCTGCTTGTCCGCAAAATAAGCGATAATATCCTCCGTCGTCTCCTGGGGTCCTCTGGTCGGTATGGTGATCTGTTCCAAAACCTGTCCGTCCGGCGTTCCCACCGCGCAGATCATGTTGCTTCCTCTGGCCTCCAGGCCTCCAAGTCTCATGCTGTCATTCCTCCCCAAAGCCGTCTGGCCGCCCCCGCAGCCTGTCCTTCTCCTTCTGCCGCCCCTTAGATTCTGGCGCGAAACTCTCTCTCTGCCTCTCTCTGCTGATCCTTCTTGGCGATGGTTTCTCTCTTATCGTAGAGCTTTTTGCCCCGGGCAAGCCCCACCTCTACCTTGACCAGACTATCCTTAAAGTATACGCGCAGAGGTACCAGCGTATAGCCCTTCTGGTCTACTCTGGCAGAAAGCTTGTTGATTTCGTAGCGGTGCAGCAAAAGCTTGCGCACCCGCAGCGGATCCTTGTTGAAAATATTGCCCTTCTCATAGGGGCTTATGTGCATATTATAAACAAAAAGCTCGCCCCGTTCAATACGGATAAAGGACTCCTTCAGGCTGCATTTGCCCATCCGCAGGGATTTCACCTCTGTCCCCGCCAGGCTGATGCCCGCCTCGTAGGTATCCTCAATAAAATAATCGTGATACGCCTTCTTGTTGTTGGCGATCAGCTTGATTCCTTCTTTTTTTCCCATTTTGCAAATTCTGTCCGCAGACCGATCCTCCACTTTCTCTGTTACAGGAAAAGGCTCATCGCTTCACCAAAGCAGTACGCCTCCTCTTTGGCAAAACGATGAGCCCTGTCGCTGTGCGTCGTCAATTCAGCACCGGAAGATTCAAAACCAGGGACAAAACCATGAATGCGATCACCAGGTACTTTGTCACCTTCTCGATCTTTCCTTCTGCAGAACGTCCTTTGTTCTTGCTCCAGAAAGTCTCTCCTCCGCCGCTGACTGCGCCGGACAAACCGCCGGACTCGCCGTCCTGCACCAGCACAATGCCAACCAATGCTACCGATATCAGTATAAACAATACCGTAATTACAATTTTCAGGGCCGTCATCTTCACACCTCCTATGGTCAAACAGGGTTATCATACCATACTTTTTCCGCCATTTCAACCATTTTTGCGAAACTTCCGCGACTTTGGCAGGCTGCAAAAGCAGTCCGAAACCTGCAGTAATTCTACTTTTCCACCCGCATCATCCGGTACCCCACGCCGATATGCGTCTGAATATACCGAGGCTGCGAAGGCACCGGCTCAATCTTTTTGCGCAGAGCCGCCATAAATACCCTGAGAGACGGCGTATCGGACAAAAGGGTGCTCCCCCAGACCTCTTTCAGAATATAGTTGTGGGTCAGCACCTTGCCGGTGTTGCGCGCCAGCAGACAGAGCAGTTTGTACTCAATAGGAGTCAGATGGATCTCCTTGCCCGACACATATACGCAGGCGGCTGCATAGTCAATGGTAAGATCGCCGTTTACATAACGGCTCCTCTCCTCCTCCCGGTATTCCCGCATCGAACATACGCGCCTCAGCGCTACTCTCAGCCTGGCCAAAAATTCGTCGATGCTGAAAGGCTTGGTCAGATAATCGTCAGCTCCGGCGTCCAAAGCCTCCACCTTGTCCATATCCTCACTCCGGGCGCTGATGACAATAATCGGCATGGTGGACCAGGTCCGTACCCTTTTTATGATATCCACACCGTCCATATCCGGCAGACCAAGATCCAGAAGCATCACATCCGGCTGGCCTGCGGCTGCTCTTTCCACAGCCTCCTCCCCGGTTCTGGCCGTCATATACTGATAGCCCTGCGTCTCCAGCGTAGTACAGATCAGGTTTCGTATCGGGAAATCGTCTTCCACCACCAGAATCTTCACTTTATCCGTCATATTTCACCTCCGCAGATTGTAACGTAAACCAAAACACTGCCCCATGGGGCTTCGCATCCCTGACACCGATCTGTCCTCCGTGTGCCGCAACGATACTTTTGCACAGGGCGAGTCCCAGTCCCATACCCCTGCGGCCATCGGCGCCAACGCTGCCGCCCGTGTAAAACATCTCAAAGATCTTTTCCCGCTCTGCATCCGCTATCCCGGGCCCGTCGTCTGCTATTTCCCAGAGGACCATCCGTCCGGCTCCCTTCACCCCTATATGAATACGAGAACCCGGCGGCGTGTAGCGCACCGCATTATTCAGGATATTGACCAGGACCTGAACGATCAGGCGAGCGTCCATCCGGGCCATCAGCATATCATCCTCCACTTCCCAGGAGAGCTCTCTCTCCTTTATGCGGCTGTCCAGATGCTCCACTGCCTCCCGGACCACATCCTCCACAAGCTCCGCCTCCGCATGCAGCTGCACTGCCCCGTCTTCCATACGCGTGATGGACAGCAGATTTTCCACCAGCCCGATCAGCCAGCGGGAATCCTCGCCGATGGTCTTGTACAGAGCCTGTCTCTGGTCTTCACTCATCATCTGCCCGCTCTCCAGCAGGACAGCCGCGTTGCCGGAGATGCTCGTCAGGGGTGTGCGCAGATCATGGGAGATGCTCCGCAGCATATTGGCTCTCAGCTTCTCCTTCTGCGCCTCCATGGCCATCTCTCCCTTTTCTCTGCTGAGCCTCTCTCTTTCCAGTGCCAGACCGCACTGGTCCGCCATCGCAAGCAAAAGGTTTTTCTCCACCGGATCGTCGTTTGTCCGGGAAGAGACCAAAAGACCGATCACCGCCTGCGCCTGCTTCTGCCCGCGCACAGCCAGATAAAAAGCCGCCGCATCGCCGAAGCGGCCGGTGGTACGGCCGGCATAGTGATTGTTTTCCCACACCCAGCGCAGAGCCTGCACATCCGCCATCTGCGCCGGCACGGCTCTCTCTCCCGCCCACTCGGGACAGATCCGGGTCAGCCGCAGACTGCCCTGTCCGTCCGGCTCATAGACTGCCGCGGGACAGCCGGACAGCTTATACATCTGCGCCGCGGCCGTGCGCAGAATCTCCCCCGCCCGCTCCGCCTTCTGCAGCTTTTCATTGGTCTCCAGAAGCACGCCGGTCCGGTAAGCTCTCTCATCCGCCTGAGCAGCCTGATTTTTTATCCGCACAGTCAGCGCCGTGGTGATAAAACTGACGGCAATCATGACGACAAACGTCATCGGATAATCGGGATCATATACCCGCAGCGTAAATCTGGGCTCCGTAAAGAGATAATTATAAAGAGCCATGCCGGCGAAGGATGAGGCAGCCGCATACAGCCAGCCTCCGGTCCACAGTGCAATCAGCTGAACGCAGAGAATATAGATCAGAAGGGTATTGGCTGCCGCCAGCCCCAGCTGACGGAACGCAAGACCAGCCGCCGAAGCTGCAGCCAGCAAGGTCACCGCCTTTGCCATTCCCGTCCAGGTCAGACGGGCCGGACGGGCGGACGGCCGACCGCTTCCGCCAAGCTTGCGCGTCCGCTTTTCTCCCTTTGCCCTAACCCTGCTGTCCGACATTTTTCGCCTCCCCCGGCTCAGACAGCCAGATCACAAAGCCAGGCAGCTCTGCCCTGACCTGGTACCCGCCTTCTGTGTACTCCTGCGCCAGCTCCCTGTCCTCACTGTACCGCAAATCCAGCACCACCTGATCTGCATCTTGCATCTGGTCCGTATCGTACAGCTCGTCCACCGTCCACAGATGAGCCAAGAGCATGGTGGAGGCCGCTACGGTCTGATTGTTTTGTTCTGCCTCCTGCCGCACCTGCGCCAGTATTTCCTCCATTTGAGCATAGTCCTCCCGATTTTCCAGCCACCTCTCCAGATAGGCCGTCCTGTCTCGGTGAAAAAAGAGAAAGAGCACAAGCCCGGCCGCTGTCATGCCGCAGGCCAGAAGGGTGCGCAGTTTCTCCCGGTCAAGCCGGGAAAGCGCCTGAACCGTGATGTAGAACAGAAATACCAGCGTGCCAAACTGATACTGGAAATCAATGTTGTACTGATAAGAATAATCCGTCATCAGGTTAAACAGGAACATAGGCCCCAGCAAAATGATCTGGATTCTATTTAGTCCGATTAGCGGAAGGAACAAAAGAGGCGCAAGCATCTGCATCAGATAGAGCCATTTTTCCCGGCGAAAAGCCACCCAGATTACGTGAAGCGGATCCTGCAGAATATTCAGAATAATATTTCCGAATCCCCCCTCTCCCGTCTCATACTGACTGTAATGCACGGTAGCCAAAGTCCCCAGCCCCTGGCTCGACACATAGGCCACCGCCCCCAAAAAATAGATCACCGAAAAGCAGGCAAGCCCGGCCGCAAAAATTCGTTCTCTCTTTGCAGCGCCCGGCCGCACCGCCAGATAGACCGAGGCACACAAAAGATAGATGGCCGCATCCTCCTTGACCATCAGCACGCACAGAGCCGCCAGAGCCGCCAGTTTTAGCCGTCCCGTGTGAGCCAGATATAAAAAGGTGAGGAGGAATGGGGTCAGCATAAAATTTTCATGAAAATCATAAAGGCAGCCTCCGGTAAGCGCCGGATAAGCAAAATAAGCCAAAATAATCCACCCCGACGTCCGTCTGGACAGCCCCAGAGACCGGCACAGTCCTCCCAGCGGCAGAGCGCCCGCAGCCAGCCCGATCACCTGCAGGCAAATCAGCGTCATCGGATGAGGAAACAGAAGATAAAAGGGAAGAAGCAGATACAAAGCCGGCGAAAAATGCACGGCAAAATGAGACAGACTTCGTCCCCTCTCACAGGTGGTGAGCGGAATTCCCGTAGTCCTCATCTGATCGAACATCTGAGTAAATATACCGAAATCGAAACCGGGAGAGCGAAACTCCAGATAACGAAAAGCCGTGATACCGCCGGCCGCCAGAAGGAAAAGAACACCCCCAGCCGCTGCCGTCGCTATAAGCCGGCGGCGACTCCAGTCGCCCGTGCCGGAAGCCTCTTTTTTTTCGCTTTTTTCTTTCTCTTTGCTTCTTATCTCTTTTTTATATCCTTCGCTTTCTCCCGGCTTTTTTTCCTGCTCTTCTTGCCGCCCGTTCCCCTTTCTCCATCGGTTTTTCACGGTCTCCGGCAGAGAAACATATAGCAAAAAAAGCAGGGCCGCAAACAGTCCCGGGCCTCCTCCGTTTGCCGACGCCGTCACCAATACCGCCGCAAGGGACACGGGAAGCCCCCACTCTCTCGCCCATTTAAATTGAAGACTCAAAAAGAAATAGAGCACCCAAAAAAGAGCCGACAGCAGCAGATCTCCCGCTGAAATCCAGCCGGTGATCAGCTCCTCCGGCGAAAAAACGCTGCCGCTCATAAAGCTTTGGAGGCAGAGAACCGCACAAAAAGCCTGAAAAGCCGAAGAGAATACAGCCCTATGCCTTTCTTTATTCTGTCTTGCCGCCTCGTTCATCTGCGCCATCGCCCGTCTCCTTTGCCCTGATCTTCGCATCCTCTTATCTTTAACCCTGGCATCATTGTAATGAATATTGCATGGCCTGTCAATCCGGCTTTTTAATCCTCTTCGATCAGCGGCAAATAACGGACTACCCGAAAACCTTTTGGCCGGCTTTCGGGCAGTCCGTTAATTTTGTGCATCACGTCTTCTTCGTAAACTGTGTATGGCATTTCGGGCAGGTGATTTGTTTCTCCCCCTGGCCTTTCAAAGTCCGCATCTTTTGTCCGCACGAAGGGCATTTAAAGAACACATGTGTGCGTCTCTGTTTTAAATGAGCCCATCTTTTAGCAATGGGGCCTGCAATTTTTCTCTTCAGTGCCAGAAAACGGACATTCTCCTGATAACGCCTGCTTACATTCTTGGAAAACATGCGAAAATAGGACCAAATCAACAAAATCAGGGCGATCCAGTATAAAACAGTTCCTATCCCTCTCCCGCCAAAGAAGAGAGAGATCACCAGGCAGACCATCACGGCCCCCGTCATAAAACGCCCCATCTGGTCCAGGCCGTAGCGGCCATACATAAATCGGGCAAACCTGTTTCGCAGGTTGCTCATAAAGTTCCTCATAGCTGCATTGCTCCCCGTCATGTATTTGCTTACAACTATATCACGAATTTCTGAAAAATGTGTGTCCGATAAAAAAATTTTTTCTAAAACCGCCCCGTTGTCAGCGCATATCTACATTTAATTTATATTTCAGATTGCTCTGAATTTTTTTCATAAAGCTCTCAATATCCTTAGGCGAGAAAGCCTTGTCGCCAGGGACAAAAGTAAGCTTAAAGGCCATGCTCTTCTTTCCCTCGCCCACCTGCTCGCCGCGATAGATATCAAACAGCTCCACGTCGTCCACCGCCTTGCAGGCCTTCTTGATCTCCGCCGTCAGCGTACCGCATTCCATGGATTCCTCTGCAATCAGGGCCAGATCCCGCGTCACTACCGGGAATCTGGGAATGGGCTGATAGGCAAATCCTCCCGCCAGATGGCGAACCAGCGCCGGATAATCCAGCTCGCCCAAGAAGATATTGTGTCCTGCCTTGCTGTCCTTGGGCAGCTTGAGCTCTGCCGCAATGCTGTTGTTCAGTTTGCCAAAAGATCCTATCCGCTCACCGCCGCAGAGAATGCAGGCCGAAATACCCGGATGCAGATAAGGCACATCCTCCGCCCGAACATAATCAAACTGCAGGCCGAACATCTCGCCCAGCGCTTCTACCGTTCCCTTGACGGTAAAGAAGTCCTCCTCATCGCCAAAGACGGCAAAACCCAGGTGCAGGATCTCATCCGGCAGCTCCGTGACCGGCTGCTGCTTGGGCACATAAATATTGGCCAGCTCAAAAATACGCCCCTCGTTATTGCCGCGCTTCAGGTTCTCCACCACCATGTTCAGCATGGAAGGGGCCAGCAGCGGACGCATGATGGTCAGGTTGGCCGTGATTGGATTGAGCAGACGGATCACATTGCGCTCCGGCGCATCCTGCGCGATATGCAGGGCATCCAAATCGGCATCGGCATAAAAGGCCAGCGTGGAGATCTCGTTGTATCCCTGATCGCACGTAATGCGTTTAAGCTTCGCGCGCCGTTTTTCGTCTGCGCTCAGACCGCCGTTGGTGACTGTGGCATCCTTCAGGAAAGTAGGCACAATATGGTCATAACCATATTCC
Source organism: uncultured Lachnospiraceae bacterium (assembly GCA_944380185.1). Taxonomy (GTDB): domain Bacteria; phylum Bacillota; class Clostridia; order Lachnospirales; family Lachnospiraceae; genus RGIG7193. Next base: position 2,673 of record CALWGV010000104.1, on the reverse strand, counting down.
CGGATAACCTCCTCAGCCAGATCCGGCTCGCCCACCTCGATATCCTCGCGATACCGGGGCGCAACCACATCCAGCCGGTCTCCGTCCCGCATTACCTGGAAGTTCAGACGGGTCAGAATATCCACAATAATATCCGCCGGCACCTCAATGCCCAGAATCCGGTTGATGCCGCTTATGGTGGCGCTAAAGCGCTTGCCCTCCCTGGGCGCACCGGCGCTGATATCAAAGGCGCTGGCCGTCACCTCGCCGCAGTTAAGCTCCTGGATCAGGTGAAGAGCACGGGCCATACCCAGCTCACAGGTATACTCGGAAATTCCCTTCTCATAATGACTGGAGGAGTCAGTGCTCTGCCCCAAAGCTCTGGAAGTTTTGCGGACATTGTCTCGGACAAACTTGGCCGACTCAAACAAAAGCTGCGTGGTATTCTCCGTAATCTCGCTGTTTAATCCTCCCATGATTCCGGCCAGAGCCACCGGCCCTTCACCGTCGCAGATCACCAGATTGCTGGAATGCAGTGCAAATTCTTTGCCGTCCAGGGTTACGATGCTCTCCCCATCGCGGGCGCGGCGCACAATGATTTTCTTCTGTGCCAGAGTGGACATATCAAAAGCGTGCATGGGCTGCCCGATCTCCAGCATGACAAAATTGGTGATATCCACCACATTGCTGATGCTGCGCAGACCGCACAGAGCCAGATACCGTCTCATCCACTGGGGAGACTGGCCGAAAGTGATATTGCGCACGCCGTGACCCAGATAGCGGGGGCAGAGATCAGGGGCCTCCACCGTGATGTCCAGCCCGTCATAGATATAATCGCTCTCCGTGTAATCCGTAGCAGGCATTCGGAGAGGCTTATGCAAAATGGCAGCCACCTCGCGGGCAATACCCAGCACAGACTGGCAGTCCGCCCTGTTGGCCGTAATGGAAATGTCGAAAATATAATCGTCGAGACCCACCAGGGGCTTGACGTCCGCTCCCACCGGCGCGTCCTGCGGCAACACCAGCAGCCCGAAATAGTCGCTGCCTGGATACAGATCATCATTCAGACCCAGCTCCGTGCCGCTGCAGAGCATACCGTTGCTCTCATAGCCGCGCAGTTTGCCTTTTTTGATTCTGGTCACTCCCGTCACCGTCTTGTGATCTTTGGCTGTCTCGAGAACCGTCGCTCCGGGAAGGGCCACGGGGAATTTGCCTCCCGCATGCACATTGTCGGCCCCGCAGCAGATCTGCAGAAGCTCGCCGGTGCCCGCATCCACCTGGCAGACCGACAGATGGGTGTCGGGAATAGGCTCGCACTGAGTCACCAGGCCCACCACTACGCCAGTGATGTCTTTTCCTATGTCAATAAGCTCCTCCACCTCGAAACCGCAGCCAAAAAGCTTTTCCTGAAGCTCCTCGGCACTCACTTCTATATCCACATATTCCTTCAGCCAGCTGAATGGTACTTTCATGATCGTCCCTCCTTAATTTTTGAACTGCTTTAAGAAACGCAGATCGTTCTCATAAAACAGGCCAATGTTGTTGATGCCATATTTCAGCATGGCGATGCGCTCAATGCCGATGCCAAAAGCCAGGCCGGAGTACACCTGAGGATCAATGCCGCAGTTCTCCAGCACACGGTGATGAACAATTCCTCCTCCCAGCACTTCAATCCAGCCGGTCCCTTTGCACAGCGAACAGCCTTTGCCGCCGCAGGCAAAGCAGCTTACATCCACTTCCACGCTGGGTTCGGTGAACGGGAAATAGCTGGGACGCAGCCGCGTCTTCACGCTGTCGCCGAAAATTTTCTTCACGAATTCATCCAGCATGCCCTGCAGGTCACACAGAGTGATATGGCGGTCCACAACCAGCCCTTCCATCTGATAGAACATGGGGGAATGGGTGGCGTCACTGTCGCTGCGGAACACGCGTCCCGGCACCAGAACCTTGATCGGAGGTTTTTTGGCATCCATCACCCGGATCTGGCCGGGACTGGTATGGGTGCGCAGCACAATATCCTCAGACACATAAAAGGTGTCCTGCATATCTCTGGCCGGATGGTTTTTCGCCACATTCAAACGGCTGAAATTGTGATCGTCATCCTCGATTTCGGGACCCTCGAACACCTCAAAACCCATGCCGGAAAACACATCGATCATCTCATTTTTCGTGATGGTTATGGGATGCAGAGTTCCGGTCGGGCGCTTTTTGGCCGGCATCGTAATATCCACCTGCTCAGCCTTGTCGCGCATAGCAAGCTCCAGCTCGTCCATCCTGCGGCGGACTTCCTGATATCTCTGCTCCGCATAGCTCTTAAATTCATTGATTACCTTCCCCATAGCGGGGCGATCCTCCTTGGGAACACTGCCCAGCTCCTTCATCAGACTGGAAATACTGCCCTTTTTGCTCAGATAATTCTGCCAGAACTCATCCAGCTCGCCTTTCGATTGGATGCGGCCCAGTTCTTCTTCCATCTGCTCCCGCAGCGCTTTGATTTTTGCTTCCATAGCACACCTCATTACATTTAATTGCTTTCTCTGCCCGCCCGCTTTCGACAGGACTTTCATTAATCACGACCACCGGCTTAGCCGGTGGTTTGTTTTGGCCCTATAAGGGCCTATTACCGGCACTAGAGTCTAAAGACTCATCGAAAGGTTCGCCAGCCGCAACATCATTTACTTAGAGAGCCCTTGA
>CALWGV010000103.1 GCA_944380185.1 uncultured Lachnospiraceae bacterium | reverse complement strand
TCAAGGGCTCTCTAAGTAAATGATGTTGCGGCTGGCGAACCTTTCGATGAGTCTTTAGACTCTAGTGCCGGTAATAGGCCCTTATAGGGCCAAAACAAACCACCGGCTAAGCCGGTGGTCGTGATTACGAAAAGGAGGTATATCCGTGGAGTGCCAAACCAATCCTGAGAAAAAGTTCAGATATCAGGCCGGACTGTGGGCATTGTTCCTGGGCAATGTTCTTCTTTTTGCAGCGGGCTGCGTCTGTATGGTTCTGCGGCTCATTCCCAACGGACTGAGAGGAATTATGGCTATCGTGCTGGCCGTGCTGGCCGTCTGTTTTCTGCCGACATTCCTGCTCTTGGTGCGGGGGCTGGCCCTGTCCGGTACGCAGAGGGTCTTTCTGACCGATGGAACTCTTTTGTTTGTGTCCTGGGATGCCGACCATGGTGCAGGCGGCGCCAGGCACAGATTCTGCCGTGTCTTTAAGGTCACGGATTACCAGGTAAAGAGAAATTCCATCGATATAAAGGCCTATGTCTGGTACGCCCAGAAAGTGATGCCCAGAGACAGCCTGCCGGTGACGGACGGATATTTGGGTGATATCTCTGCGGTTTTTGCCGATGCGCAGAGGTGTCAGAGAGAATTCTCCATCTGCCGTACTCTGGATCACGAGGAGGAGATTCTGGCCATGCTTGAGAGCCGCAAGCAGACGGCAGCACAGCTATAGCCGGAGGTGCTGCAGATTATTATTCGGCTGCTTTTTTTGCGTATTCTGTAGTCACCAATTGATCATAGGGGACTCGTTGGGAGAGCTCTCCGGCTTCCTCCAGGATATTCTGAAGCAGATCGAAACTGCTCTCTTCGAAGATCGTGTCGTCCTTCCATGTATCTTGGGCCAGATAGCGCTCCACGATCACGGCTATAGTGTCTTCATCCGTCTCCGGAAACTGCGGGGCGATGACAGAGGCAATCTCCTGGGAGGTGTGACTGTTTACATAGTCCATACCCTTTTGGATGGCGTTGGTAAAGCCCTGAATGATGTCGGGATGCTCTTCGATATAGCTTTTCTGGGCGCTGTAGGCGGTATAAGGGACGTAACCGCTGGCCTCGCCCAGAGAGGCGACTACGTAGCCGCTGCCCTCCTGCTCGAGCAGAGTAGCATAGGGTTCAAACTCCACGGTGAAATCAGCCCCGCTGCTCGGAAAGGCAGCGGCCGTCAGGCCAAAGGAGATACTTTGATCAATAGTCAGATCAGTGGACGGATCCAGACCATTTTTCTTTAAAATATATTCGAAGACCATCTGGGGCATTCCGCCTTTGCGCCCGCCCAAGACCAGGGAGCCGGTCAGATCCGACCAGTCAAAATCTTCCATCGGCTCGCGGGATACCAGGAAATTGCCGGCCCGCTGAGTCAGCTGGGCAAAATTGATTACATAGTCCTCGGCTCCTTCGGCGTAGACATAGATGCTGGCCTCAGAACCCATGAAGCCGATCTGGGCATCGCCGGAGATCAGGGAGGTCATAACCTTGTCGGCGCCTCCGCCGTTTACCACAGTCAGATCGATGCCTTCCTCCTCGAAGTAGCCCAGTTCGATGGCCGCGTACTGCGGGGCATAGAAGATAGAATGAGCCACTTCACTGAGTGTCACGGGTGTCAGATCGCCTTTCGCGCCGCTGCACCCTGAGAATATCAGGGAGGAGGCGACGGTCAACGCGAGAAGCAGTGCAGCAAATTTTTTCATAAAATCCTCCGCTTTTATTTTTCAATACTACATCATATGACAGAGAAAAAAATAAGTGCCAAAAGAAAAATATGCGATAAAGGAATGATAAAGGAATCCGAAAACCGGAATCCGGAAATCAAGCAAAAGGAGAAGATCATGAAATACGAAGTCGACACGCACACCCATACCATAGCCAGCGGCCATGCCTACAGCACGATGGCAGAGATGGCGGCCGCCGCTAAGTCTGCCGGCCTTCTGGCATTGGCGATTACGGAGCATGGTCCTATGCTTCCCGGCAGCTGCCACCGGATCTACTTTCATAATTTCAAAACGGTAGACCGTCATGCCTTTGGCATTGAACTGCTCCTAGGCTGCGAGATCAACATTGTCAGCTATGACGGCGGGCTGGATTTGGACAAGAAGAGCCTGGAAAAGCTGGATATCGGTATTGCCAGTATCCACGACCACTGCTATACCGTAGGAACCAGAGCGCAGAATACCCGCGCTTACTGCCTGGCCATGGAAAATCCCTATGTGGACATTATCGGCCATCCGGACGACGGGAGAGTGCCGGTAGATTTTGAGGAGCTGGTGCGCTGTGCAAGAGATACCGGCAAATTGCTGGAGCTGAACAATTCTTCTCTGAGCCCAGCCAATCCCCGGGAGAACGGCTATGAAAATATGAAGACCATGCTGGGGTGCTGCGAGAAATATGGGGTGATGGTTTCCCTGGGAAGCGATGCCCATTTCTTTGACCGTGTCGGACGTTTTGAGGACGTGCAGGCGATCCTGGACGAGGTGCGATTTCCGGAAGAATTGGTTGCCAATGTCTCAGTGGCCAGATTAAAACAGCATCTTCATAAATTTCACTAAAAACGCTGGACTTTTAAACTTTAACATGCTAAAATAGCGGCGGAGTGAATTCCTGAAGACCATTACGATGGGAGGATAAAATGAATAAAAAAATAAAAACAGAAGCGGTGGATCATTTGTTTGAAGCCGTGCTGGCGCTTAAATCCATTGATGAATGTTATGCTTTTTTTGAGGATGTATGTACTGTCAACGAGCTTCTCTCCCTGTCTCAGCGCTATGAGGTAGCCAAGATGCTGCGGGAAAAGAAGACCTATCTGGAAATTGCGGAGCAGACCGGAGCTTCCACGGCGACGATCAGCCGGGTCAATCGGTCGCTGAATTACGGCAATGACGGATATGATATGATTTTTGAAAGGCTGGGAGAGGAATAGGCTCGGCTTGGCCGGATTTTACGGCATAAGATCAGCGAGTGCAGACAGAGAGGGTGTCCCAAAGCTATGGACAACAAAAATCCATAGCTTTGGGACACCCTCTCTGTCTGTTATTCTTTGTCGTGGGCGCCCTTTCTCGCCGCTTTCTTTGCGCGGGAGTCAGGCTGGGCAGGGGCCATCTCGTCGATCAGAAATTCGATCATCTGCTTTTTCAAATAGACGTCAAAGCCCAGCAGACTGATGAAAGCAAAACGCTGCAGAAGCTCCCGCTCATCCTCGGGCGCATTCGGGAAAGTCTGGGAGGCTGTCCTGAAAATGCGGGCGGCATCTTCTCTGAGGGCCTCCAGCTGAGTTTTTTCCTGAGAGAAGAGTTCCTCATAGATATCGGTCAGATTGAGGCCGGAGGCTGTGTTGAAATACTTTTCACATAAAGGAGTCATCAAGGTCTTGATGTCGCCGATGGACAGCAGATTTTTATAGTAGTAGATAAAAATCAGCATCAGAATGTGCTCGCGGGAATATTTCTTTTTCTCCGGGGGCGGAAGGAGCTGATTTTTGGCGTAATTGTTGATCATGGTCTTGGTCAGAACCTTATCCTCTGGGTACCGCTTGGAGTGCTCCAGGTGCTGATCCATAAAAGTGGTCACCTGGTCCATATACAGATCGATATTCGGGATATCCTCGGGATGAATGTAGTCGAGATCTTTTATATAATCCATCATAATTTGGAACATTTCTTCATTGCTTTTCATCATATCACCTCTCTGCTCTATTATATAGTATTGAAAACTAGATGACAAGCAAAATTTATGAAAGAGCCGCAGTTTATAGATCTCGTGAAAAAGGAGATAATCTGCGGCACAGTTTAGGCTGAGAAAAGCCGGTCTGTCTCGGCGAGCATGGCAGACAGAAACAGATGGCCGCCGCGGATATGCAGGGTCACGGCGCCGCAGGAGGCAGTTGCGAAGACCGGGATGTCCCGGGCGTAAAAACGGTCGAGCGTTTCCGGATGGGGATGGCCGTAGCGGTTGCCGGCGCCGCAGGAGATGACGGCGGCCATGGGACGGAGCTGCTCCAGCAGCTCTTCGCTGCTGGAAGTGGAGGAGCCGTGATGGCCTGCTTTGAGCACATGGCAGGAGGAGATGCCGCGCATCGCAAGCTGTGCCGTCAAGAGCTCTTCGCCTTCTTCGCCGCAATCTCCGGTAAAGAGAATGCGCACACCCTGATATTCCAGCAGCAGAACCTGGGAGGCATTATTTAAGGAGGTGTATTCGGCGGCCTCCGGATTTTCAGGGGGAACCGGAGCCAGACACAGGAAGGAGAGCTCGTCCAGAGTAAAGGAGTCGCCGGCGCAGGCGAGATACAGAGGAATTTTATATCGATGGGCCAGAGAAAAAAGCTGTAAAAAGGATTCCTCGCCGGCCAGATGTGCGGGCAGATCGGGCAGGATCAGGGCCCCCACCTCGTATCCGGCCTCCAGAAATCCGATCACGGCATTGGTGTGGTCCGCGTCTGTATGGGAGATAAAGACATAGTCCAGTTTGTCGATCCGCTGCGCCTCCAGAAAAGGGATCAGTCTCTGCTCGGCGGCAGAAGAGATATCGCTGCTGCCGCCGTCGATCAGGATGGAGGTGCCGTCGGGAGAGAGGATAAAGGCGCAGTCGCCCTGACCGATGTCCAGAAAAGTGACGCGGAGACCGGAGGAGGGGGCGGGCAGGATCAGGACAGCCAGAGCGAGAGCACAGAGAAAGAGAGGCCGGAATTTTGCCCGCAGCGATGAGGAAGGCTTGCGGGGGATCTTGCCCTGCAGATACAGGCACAGAAAAGTCAGCAGAAGATAGTAGACGATGATGCGCCAAGGAGAAGGCCGTCCGCCCAAAAAGGAAGAAAAAGGAAGGGATGAGGCCAGAGAGCAGAGCTCCTCAAAGAACCGGAGAATTATGCGGCTGGGAATCAGAAGGAGTCTGCCCGCAAGGGGATGGCAAAAGGAGAAAAGGAGGCCGGCTGCCGCGCAGATAAATAGAGGCGAGGACAGCGGGAGGACAATCAGATTCAGCAGAAGGCCGTACACGGGATAGCGGAAAAAATGGTAGAGAGTCACAGGCAGGAGAGTCAGCTGCAGACCCAGACCAAATAGCAGGGCGTGTAAGAGGCTGCGGACCAGCCGGGCAGGGAGCCGGCGAAGAGATGAGGGAATGCGCCGGGGCAGTTCTTTTTCCAGAGACTTAAAAAAAGGAGTCAGGTGCTTGTCTGCAGCAGCGGCCAGACCGGCAAAGACGGGGCAGACCAGGCGGATAGCCAGGACAGCGCAGTAGGACAGCTGAAAGCCGGCCTGCAGGAGCAGGGAGGGAGAATCCAGAAGAAAAAAGATGCCGGCCGCGGCCAGGGCGGACAGGGAATCGTAGGTCCGTTCGGCCGGAAAGGCCAGGCACAGACAGACGAACATGACGGCAGCTCGCCCGGCCGATACGCTCTGGCCGCACAGCTGCCAGTACAGCAGAGCCAGGAGGGCGGCCAGCAGACGCTGCAGCTTGGGCGGCAGAAAGAAGCGGCGGCTCAGCGCCAGACATATGCTTCCCAAAAGACTTACATGAAAGCCGCTGACAGAGAGAATGTGAAGAATACCGCCTTCTTCATAGAGGGCCTCCGTGCGCTCATCCAGCGCGGAGCGATCACCCAGCAGCAGAGCGCGCAGAACGGAAGCGGAGGCACTGTCATCTCCGCAGAGGAGCGTCAGCTGCTCGCCCAGGAAACTCTGGAGCTGCATGAGCCCTTCGCGGAAGCAGTTGACCGTATTGTCGGTGATGGTCAGACTGTCCGCAGTGGCCTGGTAGCGGATATGGCGGGATTGGTTGTAGGCATACCAGTCGAAATTGCCGGGATTGCGGGCCGGTTCTGCCAGGGAAAGAGAAGCTTCAGCCTGAACGAGATTGCCTGCCCGGACCTGCGGCAGATCCCGGCCATTGTCAGCAAAGACGGTGAGAGTGAGACGACTGCAGCGGTATGCTCTGCCTGCGTGAAAAATCAGGCAGTCCTCAAGGATCATGGACAGACGGTTGTCCTGTGAGGATCTGGCAGCCACGCAGCCCGATACTTCTACGTCATAGTCTTCTCCCAGGGGGAAGACGGGATCAGGACGGTAGGCAGCCGGGTTGAAAAGAAAGATAATCAGACAGATGAGACAGAAAAGAAGAAATATCGGACGTTTCATAGGCCTCCTGAGAATAAGACGGATATGGGCGCTGAGACAGGGATTTCATGACAGACGTGGAATAAAGGGCGGAAAGAGAGACATATAGTGTAAGAGCAGGCGAGAAGACAAGGGGGCGGGAGGCGCATGGATGAGACAGAAGGAGAGAATCGGACGGCGGCGGAGGCGGGCGGCAGCCTTGCTGGCGCTCATTTTTTTTACGGCGGGAGCCGGATGGGTGATGGGACGCGAAAGCGGAATGGGGCGGAGCCTGATGCAGGCGTTTAAAGACAAGGTTTTTTTCGATGCGGTCTGCGCCGTATCGCCTCTGGTGGGCTATCTGCTGGAGGAGTCGGAGAGCGGGGCGGCTGGAGAGCTTCACAGCGGGGAGTCCTACAGCGAGGAGGCGCTGCAAAGTGAGATGGAGGCTCTGCTTTTGGCGGAACAGCAGGCAGAAAGTCTGCCGGTCAGTGCGGTGCAGCCCCAGGAAGGGGTGAGCGGTCAGGAGAACGATGCGGAACAGAAAAATGAAGAGGCGGCGCAGTCGGATCAGACACAGAGCACGCAGAATCTTTTCCCGGAAGATGCCGATGAAATCCTGGGAACATTGACAGAACCGGATGCCGATCTGCTGGCAGAAATTGAACGGGAAAACGAAGCGCTCAGGGAGCTGGCGGAGGCCAGCAAAGGGCAGGCGGAAGCCGCCGGCGGGGAACTGACCCTTCCTTATACCATGGAGCAGCTGGCGGATCTTAACTTTCTCCGGGAAAATATTTATAACGTCAATCAGAGCACTGCAGTGGACACGCAGCTGCTGAACGCCGAAGCTATGCTCGGGCAGGACATGTCCCTGCAGAATCCTGACAGCGGAGGACCCAAGGTGCTGATTCATCATACCCACGCTACGGAATATTTTGCCGATTCCGACGAATCAGATCCTTCGACGCTGATCGTGGGAGTGGGCGACTACCTGGAGGAGATTCTGGAGACAAAGTATGGGATAGAGACGATACATGATACCACGGTCTACCCCTACAACGAGGCCTATTCGCAGGCGCTGGAGAATGTGGAGCAGATTCTGGCGGAAAATCCCACCATAGAGGTTTTTATCGACTTGCACCGGGATTCCGCAGGATCAAAAAAATATACGGTGGAGATCGGCGGAAAGGAGACGGCCAACATTATGTTTTTTAATGGAATCTCCCGCAATCTGAACGGACCCATCGACTATCTGACCAATGACAATCTGGCGCAGAACCTGGCGTTCAGCTTTCAGCTGAAGATGGCGGGGGACAGTATGTATCCCGGCCTGTGCAAAAGAAACTACATAAAATCCTATCGATACAATCTCCATGTGCTGCCCAGATCAGTGATTGTGGAGGTGGGAGACAACAACAATACGCTGCAGGAGGCAAAAAATGCCATGGAGCCTCTGGCAGCCATCCTGAATTATGTGCTGAACGGAGGCTGATCTAAAGCAGGAGACAGGTTCTGCCTCCTATTGCTATGATAGCAAAGTTTAAATGAAATGTAAATGATACATTCGGGAAAAAACGAAAAAAGTGCGTGCGGAAACGATATAAGTGTTCCCCGGATGAGCACATGCGTGTTATGATAATAACAGGTCAAGGGCTTGGCCTGGTCTAGTGCGGTGTTTTTTGCACTGCCGGCAGGTCCCTGATGAAAAGAAGGAGGAAATGTATCATGAAAAGAATAGTGAGCTTGCTGCTTTGCCTGGCGCTGGTGTTTGCCCTGGCCGGCTGCACGTCCGGCACGGATACCACTCAGGCGCCGACGGATGCGGCGCAGAGCACGGCGGAAACCGCGGCTGAGACAGGCGGAGCCTCCGGCGTGATGACAGCGGGCGTTTATACAGCGTCAGCTATGGGAATGAATGATCAGGTGACTGTGGAGGTAGAGGTCAGCGAAGATGCGATTCTCTCCGTTACTGTCACGGAGGAATCGGAGACTCCCGGCATCGGCGGACCGTTAAAAAATGCAGACGGTGAAATCCTGACTGGCGGCGGAACCTCCCCGGTGGAGTCCGTACCCGCAGCTATTGTGGAGAATCAAAGCCTTTCCGTGGACACGGTGACCGGAGCAACGATCACATCCTATGCGGTGATCAATGCAGTCAGCGACTGCCTGGAGCAGGCAGGTGCGGATCCTGAGCAGTGGGAGACAGAGACGGTATCGGCAGATGCCGCCGGGGATCAGAGCGCTGACGTGGTAGTCGTAGGCGGCGGCGGAGCCGGTCTGGCAGCGGCGATTTCTGCCGCTCAGGGCGGAGCAAGCGTCATCGTCGTGGAGAAAAACGGCGAGGTGGGCGGCGATACCCTTGTCTGCGGCGCTATCTATAATACGCCCGATGAGGCGCTTCAGAGCCAGGTGGAAATGACCGACGCGGTAAAGGCGACTGTCGAAGCGGCGCTGGCCGAGGAGCCGGTGAGCGATGAGCATGCCGAACTGCAGGCGGAGGTGCAGGCGCAGTGGGATGAGTACAATGCCAGCGGCCGCACCGATCTGTTTGATTCGCCTGAATGGTATGCGCTGCAGACCTGGAACGGCGGCGACAAGGTGGCCGATCTGGATCTGGTCAAGGTGCTCTGCTATAATGCCTATGAGGGATTGGAGTGGATCGAAGATCTGGGCATGTCCTTCTCCGATGTGATCGGACAGGGGGCAGGTTCCCTGTGGCAGAGAACGCATACCAGCACCATGTCCATGGGCACCGGATTTTTGTCCACCTATGTGGAAAATATCGAGGCAGATGACAATATCACCATTCTGACGGAGAGCACCGGCACATCTTTGGTGCAGGACGACACCGGCAGGGTGATCGGTGTGGTGTGTACCGACAAAGCGGGCAATGAATTTACGGTGAGCGCCGATATGGGCGTGATCCTGGCCACCGGTGGCTTTGCGGCCAACAGTGAGATGGTGCAGGAGTACAATACATCCGGCAAGTGGGAGGATTTGAGCGGAGTTGCCACGACTAACCGCTACAGCTGCTCCCAGGGTGACGGCATCAATATGGCTCTGGAGGCAGGAGCCTCCCTGACCGATATGGACCAGATCCAGCTGCTGTACCTGGGCAATGTTCAGGACGGACAGCTGACCAAGTATCCGCCGAGAGATGTAAATGGAACAGATCAGGTGATTTTTATCAATAAGGAGGGCGAGCGCTTTGTCAGAGAGGACGGACGCCGTGATGAGATCTGTCTGGCCGTGATGGCACAGACTGACAGTATGTTCTACATTCTGGAGTCTGCGGACGGAGCCGGCTATGTGGATATCACCGATCCCGACTGGAGATCGGCAGACGGCTTTACTTTCCAGTACCTGGAGGACAACGGTTTTGTCGTCACCGCCGATACGCTGGAGGAACTGGCAGAAAAGCTGGATATGGATGCGGCAACCCTGCAGGCCACGGTAGATGCCTTTAATGCGGCTGCCGAGGGAGGCGAGGACGAGTTTGGCCGTACTCTGTACTCCACCACGCTGGAGAATGGTCCCTGGGTGGCCACAGCCCGTCAGGCCTGCGTGCATCACACTATGGGCGGTGTGACCATCGATACAGAGGCCCGTGTCCTGGATGAGGAAGGCCAGGCTATCGCAGGTCTGTATGCGGCCGGCGAGATCACCGGCGGCATTCATGGTTCCAACCGTCTGGGCGGCAATGCCGTGGTGGACACCGTGGTATTTGGCAAGCTGGCCGGCGAGACCGTGGTGAAGGATAACCAGTAAAAGAGGTTTTCCTTTCCTGACAGTCCGTATCGGATGGAAGATGCACGTATAACAAAGCATAAAAAGGGCGCCTGCGGCGTAAAAACGGCGGGCGTCCTCTTTTGTCACTTTACATTTAGGAGAGAACGGATTGGATATCAAGCAGTTGATTACCTTTACGGCCCTGGCGCGGGAAAAACACTATATTAAGGTGTCGGAACATCTGAATTATGCGCCTTCCACCCTGGCCAAACATGTACATTCCCTGGAGGATGAGCTGGAAGTGCAGCTTGTGGAATACAGAGGAGGCAGGATCGAGCTGACGGCTGACGGCAAAAGATTTATGCCCTACGCTGAGGAGATGCTGGCTGTATATGAGAGGATGCAGGGGGAGTTTAATCGGCAGAGCACCGTGCCGGGATGCATCCGCGTGGCAGGCGGAGAGCTGATGGTGGGCTTTGCCTTTGGAGACTTCTTTGGCGAGATGGAAAAGCTGGACGGCAGGACCAGCCTGCAGGTCAATTCCATCTGCTGCGCCAGAGTGCCGCAGTGGCTGGATCAGCATGAGGTGGACATCGGCTTCGTTCAGGTGCTGGATCCGCGGGAGGACGGACAGCAGGAGGTGGTGCCTCTTTTTGAGGAGGAGCTGTGCCTGATGGCTGCGCCGGACCATCGGCTGGTCGGCGCAGAGGGGGTCTGTCTGTCGGATTTGGACAAGGAGAATTTTTCTTATACTTATGAAGACTGCTGCTTTACCGATGAATTTCGCCGGCGTCTGCAGCTTGCCGGCGCTCAGCCGGCATCGGAGCTGTTTCTGGGCAGTATTCACGCGGTGATCCACACGGTAAAAGAGGACAGGAGACTGTGCCTGATTCCCTATGTCTGTGTGCCGAAGATCGAACAGCTGGGGCTGGTGCGGCTGAACTGGCTGGATTCTTTTAAAATTTATGATGTAATTCTTCTGCAGAAAGGGGTGTACCGCAGCGGCAGCATCACATCTCTGATTCGAGCGGCCAAAACCTATGCGGAAAAGATAAAAAAGCAGAAGGAGACCGAGGAAATCATTCTGCTGTAGCAGGAGGCGCCGGGCGCCTCCTATTTTTTTCTTGTCTGTCCCGGACAGTCATGGTATACTTTTGATATTACGGGCCGGTAGTCTGTCTGGATATTTACCGGTCCGGCATCATCTTAAAATATATCTGATAGGAGGAAGGCTATGGTCATTGATCAGAGCAAAATCCGCAATTTTTGTATCATCGCCCATATTGATCACGGCAAATCCACACTGGCGGACCGGATCATTGAGATGACCGGACTTCTCACCAGCCGGGAGATGCAGGCACAGGTGCTGGACAATATGGATCTGGAACGGGAGCGGGGGATTACCATCAAATCCCAGGCGGTCCGCACGATATACAAGGCAAAGGACGGAGAGGAATATATCTTTAATCTCATTGACACGCCCGGCCATGTGGATTTTAACTACGAAGTATCCCGGGCGCTGGCTGCCTGTGACGGGGCAGTGCTTGTGGTGGACGCGGCTCAGGGCATTGAGGCGCAGACTTTGGCCAATGTATATCTGGCCCTGGACCATGATCTGGATGTGATTCCGGTCATCAATAAGATCGATCTGCCCAGTGCCGAGCCCCAGAGAGTGATCGACGAGATCGAGGACGTGATCGGCCTGGAGGCCCAGGATGCACCGCAGATTTCGGCCAAGACAGGGCTGAACTGCGAGGATGTGCTGGAGGCTATTGTCCACAAGCTGCCCGCGCCGAAGGGCGATCCGCAGGCTCCGCTCAAAGCGCTGATTTTCGACTCCGTGTACGATTCCTATAAGGGGGTCATCGTCTTTTTCCGCATCGTGGATGGAACGGTCCGAAAGGGGATGCGCATCCGCATGATGGCCACGGAAGCCGAGTTTGAGGTGGTGGAGGTAGGCTATTTCGGCGCGGGCCAGTTTATTCCCTGCGATGAGCTGCCTGCCGGCATGGTGGGATATCTGACCGCCAGCATCAAGAATGTCCGGGAGACTCGGGTGGGCGACACCGTGACGGAGGCAGACAGGCCCTGCGATGCACCGCTGCCGGGTTACAAGAAGGTGACGCCGATGGTCTACTGCGGCCTTTACCCCGCCGACGGGGCCAAGTATGGAGACCTCAGAGACGCGCTGGAGAAGCTTCAGCTAAACGATGCTTCCCTGAGCTTCGAGCCGGAGACCTCCGTGGCTTTGGGCTTCGGGTTCCGCTGCGGTTTTTTGGGACTTCTCCATCTGGAGATCATTCAGGAGCGGCTGGAGAGAGAGTATAATCTGGACCTGGTGACCACCGCCCCTTCGGTTATCTATAAGGTTTACAAGACCAACGGGGAAGTCATCGATCTGACTAATCCCACCAACCTGCCTGACCCGGCGGAGATCGAGCACATGGAGGAGCCTGTGGTGTCGGCGGAGATCATGGTGACCACAGAGTATATCGGTGCTATCATGGAGCTGTGCCAGGAGCGCCGGGGCGTGTATATCGGCATGGAGTATATGGAGGAGACCCGAGCCCTGCTCAAGTATGAGCTGCCCCTCAATGAGATCATCTACGATTTCTTTGACGCGCTGAAATCCCGGTCCCGCGGCTATGCTTCCTTTGACTATGAGATCAAGGGCTATAAGCCTTCCCGGCTGGTGAAGCTGGACATCCTGATCAATAAGGAAGAGGTGGACGCTTTGTCCTTCATCGTCCATGAGGATACGGCCTATGAGAGGGGCCGCCGTATGTGCGAAAAGCTGAAGGAGGAGATTCCCCGTCATCTCTTTGAGATACCGATTCAGGCGGCCATCGGCAGCAAGATTATCGCCAGGGAGACGGTAAAGGCGGTGCGCAAGGACGTGCTGGCCAAGTGCTACGGCGGAGATATCACGAGAAAGAAGAAGCTTTTGGAAAAGCAGAAGGAAGGCAAGAAGCGGATGCGCCAGATCGGCAATGTAGAGATTCCGCAGAAGGCCTTTATGAGTGTGCTGAAGCTGGACGATAAGTAATACAGCAGTAATGTAACGCGCCGCCGCATAAGCGGTGAAAAACCGCATAAACGTAAGCGGCAGGGAGATAAGATGAGCATTTTATGTGTGGGACAGTGCGGCTATGATATGATATTCTGCATTCCGGGACGGATCGAGGAGAATGTAAAGGCCCGGATCACGGAAAAATATGAGCTGGCCGGAGGGCCGGCCGCCTGCGCCGCGGCCCTGACCGGGCTCTGGGGCGCGCCGACCTGGCTTGCGTCCCGGGTGGGCGACGATATATTCGGCGAGGCGGTGCTCCGGAAACTGCGGGATTTCGGCGTGGACATAAGCTTTGTGAAGCAGTTCTCCGGAGCCGAGTCCTCCCGCAGCGTGATCATCCGCCACTGCGACAACGGAAACCGCACTGGCTTTAATTATCCCGGTACTCTGGGCGGCGGGGAGCTGTCTCTGCCGGAGAGCTGGGACGTCCTGCTGCTGGACGGCCATGAGCCGGAAACCTCCTGGAAGGCCTTGAAGACCAGGCCTGAGGCGATCAGTATCCTGGACGGCGGCACGGCCAGGGAGGAGACGGTGAAGTTAGCCGGGGCGGTGGACTATCTGGTCTGCTCCGAGGTCTTTGCCTCCGGCTACTGCGGGGAGAGTATCCGCTTAGACCAGCCGGAGCGGCTGGCAGCCGTATTTCAGAAGCTGAAACAGCTGGCTTCCCATACGGCTGTTACCCTGGGCGAGAGAGGGCTGGTGTATGAGGAGGGCGGTCAGCTGTACCATATGCCGGCCTTCCTGGTACATACCGTGGATACCCTGGGAGCAGGGGATATTTTTCACGGAGCTTTCGCCTATGCCCTCCACGAGAAGCTGGGCCTGGAAGCAGCCTTGCGCTTTGCCAGTGCGGCGGCTGCCTTAAGCGTGCAGAAAATCGGCGGCATGTCCTCGATCCCGGCGCTTTCCGAAGTAAAGGCCTTTATGGCGGAGCGGCCCGACGAGGGGAGGAGCTGGATTATTTAGTATCCCCTCTTCTCGGCAATCCAGGCCGCGCCCAGAACCAGGGCGACCGTCAGGACAATCTTTAACAGGGCGGTGACCAGGTCAGCCGCCGGCGCCAGAGAGGCCGGCAGGAAGGCCTGGGACAGCAGGGTGATACCGGAGGAAAAGATATAGGCGAGGAGGAAGGCCGGGAACTTTCCCCCTGGCTTGCCGATGGCCAAATAGAAAAAGAGGTATAGGCAGGGGATATAGACCGTCAGGTTAAAGCAGGACGAGAGAAGGCTCGTTTCCTCCGAAAATGTCAGATGGAAATAGGACATTCCGTTTCGGGCGAATTTCTGCATCAGTGCAGAGCCGATCTGGGACTGCAGAAAAAGAAGGAGGGCTGAGGGGATATTGAGGAGGAGGCCGCTGACGATCTGCTTTCTCGTCGAAACCCCGGTTAGCTGTTCCATTGTCCGCCGAGGCATGAACCAGGAGGCTCCGAGGATGAAGGCCGGATAGAACAGGAAACCAAAGCCCGCCAGGACAAAGAGGGTATTAAAAAGAGCGATCAGGAACTGGGCATGGAAGGTGATCCACCGGCAGGCAGTCTGCGGCAGAGCAAAGACGATCAGATCCAGGGCAAACCATATAATCAGAAAAATGCGGGCGGCGTAAAGCCGTCTTTTTGCGTCCCGGCGCATATATTTGAGCAGTTCAGTCATTTTTCGTCTCCTTCAAAAAATAATCCTCCACGGAAATGCCGTACTCCCGGCGGATGGTCTCGGTTTCGATCTGGCGGATTGTGTGCCGGTGCAGGATGGCCAGTTCATCCAGCATATATTGGAGTTCGTTTAAGTGATGAGTGACCATCACCAGACTGCTCCCCTCCGGCATGCAACGAAGCAGGAAACGGCGGATATCGCGGCGCAGCTTCGGCTCGATGCTGGCCAACGGTTCGTCGGACAGATAGAGGGCTGCCCGGCGCGACAGTCCCAGGCTCAGGGCGATCAAAGTGATCTGGCCGGAGGAGAGCCAGTACAGGGAACGCTTTTGCCGGAGCCGTTGCTGCCGGCTATCCCGATGATGCGGCCGGGCTGCACATGCAGGTCTATCTGGCAAAGCAGAGGATTTTTATCATCGGAAAAGCTTACCTTCTGCATCAGCAGGAGGGGCGTTTCCATGCAGGGAGTTTCCGTACGGCTATTTTCCATCTCTTGCATCCTCCTTCCTTTCGGGGCAGCCCTGCAGGCATTCCCGGGTCAGCTCCAGGATCTCCGGGTCAGAGAGTCCCATTTCCCGCAGCCGGCCGATGAACTGGAGCGCCTGTTCCTTTACCATTTGTCTCGCGGCTATGGGATTCAACTGCGGGTTTACGAAGCTCCCCACTCCCTTTTTGGTGACGATCAGGCCCTGGGACTCCAGATACTGCATGGCCCGGTGCATGGTCAGCGGGGAAACTTCGTAAAAAACGGCGTATTCCGGGACGGATTTCAGCTGCTCGCCGGGCGGATATTTTCCGCTGATGATCTCTTCTCGGATTCGGTCGCCGATCTGGATATAGATGGGTGCCGCAGCGTCGAAGCCCATGTCTTTCCCGCCTCCTTTCTCCGTGGGCGGCCCTTCTGCTCCGGGTGGGGCGGGAAGGGGCGCTTTGCTGTTTAAGCGTTATACCTATGTATAATGGTATAACGCAGCAACTGCCTGCTGTCAATCCTCTATCCCGGCCGCCCTTACCTTCCTATAAGCCCGGCCGCCCTTGCCCTCCCCCTTGCGGGGACAGGGTTTTTGGTGTATATTTTTATCAACGGTTTGAAAGAGAACAGCGATTTGAAAGCGACACGAAAGAGAGGAGAAATCCATGGCCTTTACGCATCTGCATGTGCATACGGAGTACAGTCTGCTGGACGGCTCCGCGAAGATAAAAGAACTGGTGGCCAGGGCCAAGGAACTGGGGATGGACAGTCTGGCCATCACCGACCACGGCGTCATGTTCGGTGTCATTGATTTTTACCGGGCGGCTAAGGCCGAGGGGATCAAGCCTATTATCGGCTGCGAGGTCTATGTGGCTCCCGGCTCCCGCTTTGAAAAGGAGGGAGGGAAGGCGGCAGACGACGACCGCTACTTTCACCTGGTCCTTCTGGCGGAGAACGACACCGGCTATCACAATCTGATGAAGATCGTTTCCAAGGGCTTTATCGACGGTTTCTATTATAAGCCGCGGGTGGATTACGAGGTGCTCCGGGAGTACCATGAGGGGATTATCGCTCTCAGCGCCTGCCTGGCCGGGGAGGTGCCCCGCAATATTGTCCGGGGCCTCTATGACAAGGCCGTGGAGGCGGCGAAGCGGTACGAGGATATCTTCGGCAAGGGAAATTTCTTCCTGGAACTGCAGGATCACGGCATCCCCGACCAGAGGACGGTCAATGCCGCCCTGCTTCGCATGAGCAAGGAGCTCTCCATTGATCTGGTGGCCACCAACGACAGCCACTATATCTATCCCGAGGACGCGGCGGCTCACGATATCCTCCTGTGCATCCAGACCGGCAAGAAGGTGAACGATACCGACAGGATGCGCTATGAGGGCGGCCAGTATTATCTGAAATCCGAGGAGGAGATGGCGGCCCTCTTTCCCTATGCCAGACAGGCCCTGGAAAATACCCATAAAATTGCCGAGCGCTGCAATGTGGAGATCGAGTTCGGCGTGCCCAAGCTCCCGAAGTACGACGTGCCGGAGGGCAAGACTTCCGAGGAATATCTGCGGGAACTCTGCGAGGAGGGCTTTGCGAGGCGCTACCCCGATGACGACGGCTCCGCGCGGGAGAGGATGGAGTATGAGCTGGGTGTCATTGAAAAGATGGGCTATGTGGACTATTTCCTGATCGTCTGGGATTTTATCCACTACGCCAGGAGCCAGGATATTATGGTAGGACCGGGCCGCGGCTCGGCGGCCGGCAGCGTAGTGGCCTACAGCCTGGAGATCACCAACATCGATCCGATCCGCAACAA